>JBATYU010000412.1:0-7422 GCA_049674245.1 Bradyrhizobium sp.
GGCGAGCACTAGGTGCGACGGTTAAGCGCCTGCATCACGCCGATCAGCCCGGCCCCGGATTCAATCGACGCGGCGATGCCGCCGGTCTCGTCGTCCCGGCGGCGCTGTTTTACGCCCCGCGTAATACGGGTTGATGATGCACTGTGCGGAACGGCCCGATGCTGACATGTTGCACTGTGCCAGCGAGGTATAGGCGCATTCAAAGTAATAATCGGTGAAGCCCTGGTAGATTTGCAGGCAGACCGGATAGGCCGGGTCATACGTCTGGGCGCGAGCCGACGGCGCTGCCAAAGCCGTCGCCATCGTCAAAATCGCCAAAGCCAGAACGCGCATCAGAATCTCCCTCCAGATCGACGCCCTCCGGCCCGAACGTGATGACGGCCGGCAGTAAGACTAGTGCCGCCGATTTGAAGTTCCTAACACCGAACGCAGCAAATTCTTTCCAGGAACTTCAAATCAACGGAGTGAAGCGAATCCGTGGACAGGTTGATTCAAAAAATTATCCTGAACTAGTGGCCAGAACGATGCCGACATTTTTTTGACAACAACTTTAGGTAGAGATGTTTTCGCAAATAGCTTGCGCGGATTGGCGATCAATGCGCGGAAAGATAAAGGCTGACGCCGGGAGGTGGACGGGTGCGCCCGCGCGTGCAGGGCATGAGCAACATGAAATCGGACGCTGCCTTTCTCGCTGCATGACGCACGTCATGCAGAAGCTGTAGTCCGGAACCGCCTTGAGGCAATCATAACTTGAGTGGAGTGCAGTCTGACGGAGAGGCAGGCGGCGCGGCACGATGCCGCGAGCGCGTGAATCCGGGCCCGTCCACGGACCAATCGGCCCATTGCTTCCCGTCATGACTGGGAATGCCAAACTGATCGACGGAACTCTCGAAGGTCCGAAATCAAAAATGAAATGCAGTCGACAACTGAGAACGCCAACGACAAGTGAGGAATGCCAACAGTGATGTAACGAGGAGCGTAAATATGTTTTATTTATCGACCAAAGCTTCACGCATCCGACTGAGAGAGGCCCAGAACGCCCGCAACAACCGGGCCGAAATCATCAAGGCGCTGTCAATCGGCCAGATCACCCGCCGCGATCTTTACAAATGGGGGCTCCTGACCGTTGGCGGACTGGCGTTGAAAAACGGCCTCAGTCCATTTGCCCCGAGCGCCTTCGCCGATGGCGTTCCGATGGAAAGGCGAAGACCATTGTTGGAAGGGGCGGGACGCTCATTCGGACGCAACCCCTCTTGAACGATATGGTGTTCCTGGCTTTCGCAAAGGTTCGATCGGAGCCAAACCTATTGAAATTTGTCCATCACTACGGACTGTTGGAGCGGCCAAGCTACGACAAGACGTCGGGAAAGGTCAGCGTGGACGCGAGAACTCTCACACCTATTGAGGGTCGCCCCGTCATTTATGGAGAGGACATCGACGACCATCTCAACAATGCTCGAATGTTTCGAGACCTATTGGCTTTTGCGACCCGGCGTGGTCGGGCGTCTGACTCATTGTCAGAGTGGGTCACTGAGCGGATGCTAGATGAAAAACTGGGTTACTTGCGGTTGGAGTTTGCTTCTGGTCGTGGATTTCAAATGTATTTTGAGGCAGACACGTTGCTAAATGGCATGTTGATGCAATTGGCCCAAAAGGTTTCCGGCCAAGTAAAATTTCGAGTTTGCGACCTGTGCGGTGTACCGTTTGAGGTCGGTCCGGCTGGACGCCGTGCGGATGCAACATTCTGCTCGCATGAACACAAAGTCCTATTCCATAGTCGCAAGCGGTCGAAGAAGCGTACGTAGGCTCTGTGCCGCCACGCTGCGACGTTGTCTATGAGGTCGTCAAGCCACCATCGGGCTAGTGGGGCCGGACGTAGAGCAAATATCAAACTCTGCTAAATCTAACTCCTGCAAGTTGAACTCTGCCCCACGGCCTAGCATCATTGCGGCCCGCTTTCTGATCGGTTGTGGCAGATTGTCAGTCCACTCTCCGGTTTCCCTTAGAAACAACACTCGGGCCAGTGGCAGATGGAAATCGTGATACCGGGTAGGACGTTGCTTGGGTCTCATCAGACTATTCTCCTTATTGACGCAGAGTTAAGTGGGGTGTCGGATGAATTAAGCAACGCAGATGCAGGGGCTTCAGGCTTTACAGTAAGCTCAAGCGCCTGTCCGAGCGCGCGATGAAGAACGCCGACCCCGAAAAGCGAACAAGCAGGCGGCAATGGCGAACACGTTCCGGCTACTGGCGAGACGGGCGGCGAAGCAGGGCGCGAAATCAGGGTAAGGGCGGAGGCCGGTGACATGCCAACAGATAACCCACGACGAACCCAGCAGGTAACCCACGACGAACCCGGCAAGTAACCCACGACGAACCCGGCAGGTAACCCACGACGAACCCGGCAGGTAATCCAAATGGTCATTGGTCTCTCTTGAGCTTCCGTTTCCCCCATGGTGGGGCTTGCGGTCCAGATCGAACTCGCGAACATGGTGGCGGTTCAATGCCTGCATCACGCCAATCCGGGCGAACATCGTCGCGCCGCCCTGCGTCGCCACCCAGATCAATGCTTCCATGGCCGCCTGCCATTCCGGAGCCTCGTGCTCGGCCTTCGGCAGTTTTGTGATGTAGTCGCCAGCGTCCCGCAGGCTGACAAGCTGGCGACCGTCGGGCAACGATATCGGCGGGCTCGGAGCCCTCGTGGTCGTCAAATAATCCCGGCCCTGCTTTTTTTGTCCGTTCTGATTTCGCCACGAATCAGCCTCACGTTCGATCTTGGGCCACCCCGGGAGTCTTGGTCAGACCCGGCGAATGTCGTCCGCAACTCACCGCGCGCCGGCCGTGGAGATCGGTCGCGTTCGGCTCCTGAAGTAGTGCGTAAGTTTTCCATAGCTAAGGGAGTATTGAATAATGGTACAGTTCACTACTAATGGTAAAGTTTTGGAGTTAGTCGATGTCGAACATGACATTGCCAAGGCACTGGCAAACAGCCCGCCGCCGCGCGATCACCGTCGAGTAGATTTTGCGCCTGCGATACGAGCGCAAACGCCGCCGATGCCTCCATATGTTGAGCATCACGCCGATGTTGATCAGATAGGCAAACTCACTGCCGAAGCCGTGATCTCACAATATGAGGGCGCTGTTAAAGCCCTTGAGGCGATGGGTACAACGCTTATCGATTGTGTGAACCGCGCGGAGAAGATGGCGGCTGGATGCAAGGATGCTATCACCTACGTCAAAGACACTGCACAAAAATACCGCGAAGAGGCGAAGCTGATCTTCGACCGCATCGAACAAGCATCGGTGATGACCGCCGAAGTTAGATCGGTCTGCGACGAGATGCGAAAGAAGATAGAGCACCCCGCGCAATCGGCGTGATCCAGTGGATGGTTCGTACCCGCCTTTCTTCCTCACAAACGGAGAGGCGGAAGTCAGCGCGGATTCGGCGACTCACGAATAGCGCTTGGTCTAGTCGTATCCGTTGGGGGTGATCAAGGGCGCACGCGGTCGCCGTTGCGTCACCTCTATACGTCGCACTGCCGGTCCACCGGTCACTCTTTCGCGACCAAATTGTTCTGGCCTCTTATGTCAACCCAAATGCCGGTTTGGAGACATGATTGAAACCTGGGCTCACACCCTTGACCTAGTGGCTTGCCGAATGTCCGGATTTGTTCGTTCATGATTTTCATGCACGCTTTAAGGCGGAAGGTACAGGTATCTTTCGCGCTCACATTCACGACAGGCATAGCAATACCAACAACAAGAAGGTAGAGGGCCAATTTCGTCATGACTTTCCTCCCTTTTTAGGTACTGATCGGCATCCGCCCATCTGTGCGCTCGTCTCGATGTGCCGCTAGGCCGCTGCCTGATCTTCCTTGTCGGCCCCACGGGCGACAATCTTCAGCGCGTCGTCAGACAACGGCCGTTGCAGCGCCTTTGCCTCGTCCCAGGGTGCGCGCATCCAGACATCGCGCTCTTCGTTGGTCGTCAGGATCACCGGCATTGGCTTTCGAGTGGATCGGTTCGACAACCGCGTTGGGCGCGGTCGTCAGGAAACCGTAGACGAGGTGGGGGCCGGGAATCGGTTTTGACTTCGTGCCCCGGTCGCCTTTGAACTCGGTCCAGATGCCAGCGAAGGCGGTCAGTGGCCGGTCGTCGTTGAGCGCGAACCAGACGACGTCTTTTTTCTTGGTCTCCGGGTTCGGCTCCGGCGCGTACTCGGCAAAGCTATTGAACGGGACCAGGCAACGGCTTTCCGGCTTGAGCCAGCCCCGCCAGTGCGGCGAGGAGGTGTTGCGGATGTTCGTGACAGGTGAGCGCCCTGTGCGCGGCGGTGGCGGCATGCCCCAGCGCATCATCACCAACTCGCGTTCTTCACCTGCATTGCGCACGACCGGAGCCGGGTAATCAGGGAACACGCCGGGCATCGGCGGCAAGTTGCCGACGTATCGGTTCATCACGCGAAACAGAGCGGCGATAGCGGCTTGATTCGTCGTGATCGAATAGAGATTGCACATTGACAAACCCGTGGTGTGGTCATGCCGTTCCGGCCTCAAATTCTAGTGGCATTGCCCATGCTCGCAAAGGCCGCTGTAATCGCGAACCATGAGCACCAAGTCTCGCCAGACGATCTACGGCGGCCGCATCATGGGCGCCGAGATACGTGCGAAGGGCGCGCGGGAGGCAGCTAGGCAGGCCATCCGAGATGCCGATCGTGCAGGAAAGGGCGTTATGCGCCGCCGGTGCATATTATCAAGCTGACTGAAGAACGAGAGATCACACCGTACAAGTGGGTGCATCCAGATGAGGATCGGTAGAGGCTTCCGTTCGAGATGCCCTCTCGCTAATCTGTAACATGCGTTACTGGTGGGTGAACCAAAACCAGACTTACCGCCATGAGATCACCGGCGGATATCTCTGGTCGCCCAAGCGCAACGCGAATGGCGCGCGAAATCCCTTCTACGAATCGATGCGCGAGGTAGCGCCCGGCGATCTAGTTTTTTCGTTTATCGACACCCGGATATACGCTGTTGGGGTTGCGCAATCGTATTGCTGGGAAAGTCCCAAGCCCTTGGAGTTCGGAAGCTCTGGTCAAAACTGGGAGGACATTGGTTGGAGAGTGAAAGTCCAGTTCACCGAACTTTCAAACAAAGTGCGCCCGAAGGATCACATCGACATTCTGAGGCCGCTCCTTCCTGACAGATATTCGCCCTTGCAGCCGAACGGAAATGGTCTCCAATCCGTGTACCTCACGGAGGTGCCCGCAGCATTAGCTGAGGTAATGTTTGGGCTGATCGGTCAAGAAGCAGCGCCTCTGACCCTGGCGGCGACGAAAGTGAAACCGATTTCAACGGATGATCTTGATTCCTGGGAGCGGAAAATAGAGCAGGGGGTGGTCAACGATCCCTCGATTCCGGAAACAGATCGGTTAGCGATTGTCCGTGCGAGGAAGGGGCAGGGGCTGTTCAAGGATCGGGTAGGCAAAATCGAATCCCGATGCCGGATCACTGGTGTGGAGAATCCAGTCCATCTGGTTGCGAGCCACTGCAAGCCCTGGCGCGACTCATCGAACGAGGAGCGATTGAACGGAGAAAACGGATTATTGCTAACGCCGAGCATTGACCACTTGTTCGACCGCGGATTTATCGGGTTTGAAAATAACGGCGCTCTTATCATTTCGCCCGTCGCGCATCGCCCCTCGCTTCTTCGGATGGGTATCGACACTGCGAAGACCAACGTCGGCGCGTTCACCAGCGGCCAAAAGCAGTTTCTGGATTTCCACAGGAACGCGGTGCTGCTGCAATCTGTCCGCAGCTAGTCCGAGCGACACAGGAAAATTCAAGTCGATTAACGCGGATGTCTGCTTTTTCAGCGCATAGCGGACTCAAGTCGGACATCGCACCATGTCCGAGATGTGCGATAACCGGACTTGCGCTCAAACACAGGGCTTTAGTGTGAGTTCCTTGGGCAACTTTGTGTTTGCGTCGCCGCACGCTTTATCCAATTGCGTTTGGGTTAGATTTTTTACGTTGCTCAGGTTGGCGCTGCTCAGGTTGGCGTCGCTCAGGGTGACGTCGAACAGGTCGGCGCCGCTCAGGTCGGCGAAGCTCAGGTTGGCTTTGCTCAGATTGGTGCCGCCCGGGTTCATAATGAAGCCGCTCGGGCGGTCGAGCAGATAGGAGCCCTTCTGGGTGGCGATCCCCAGGTAGGCGCCGCTCAGGGTGGCGCTGCTCAGATCGGCGTTGCTCAGGTTGGCGCCGGCCATGATGGCGCCGTTCAGGTAGGCGCTACGCAGGACGGCGCCGCTCAGGTTGGCGCTCAGCAGGCCGGCTTTGCTCAGGTCGGCGAAGCCCAGGTTGGCGTTGCTCAGATTGGCGCCGCTCAGGTCGGCGTCGCTCAGGATGGCGAAGCCCAGGTGGGCGCCGCTCAGATTGGCAAATCTCAGGTCGGCGTTGCGGAGCTTCTGGCCCGCGAGCCAATGACCTGACAGATTTGCTTGAAGCAAATTGAAGCGGCGCTGAGGCCCGAAACCAAGTATTATCCCTCCGGCAATTATCGCGACGGCGGCGCTCGGCAACCCCTTTGTTCGCCAAGAGAGCAGCATCTCATGGCTGGCGGTGACCCATATCGCAACGGTAAACAGAGCCAATCCCCAGGTCGTCGGGAACACGGCGGCCTTCCATGCAAAGAACACCATTGCCACTGGCAGCAAGGCATAGAAGACCAGGCCACTGAACAGCCTTATCCATGAGTTCTCGAGAGGAACCAAGGTTGGCGGCCGCACTACCGACACTGACTGTGCGAGTCGATCCAGTCGGCCGCTGTGCTCGACATAAATCTGCAAATAGACCCTAAGGACGATCAGGACCAACGGCCCGATCATCATGAACCCGAAGAATGACACTGGCCCAGCAAACGGCACGTTTATCCTTTCGCTGCCGCCCAGGAGGGCGCTGTCTGGGCTTAGCAAGGACAGAAGACAAAACGCGGCCGTGCCGACGAATGTCAGTCCAATGCGAGTGACCTGCGTGGCGGTCTCATCCCTTGCTTTGCTGATGAGGTCAGGTGAGAGCTTGCGAAGACCTTGACGGCGAGTCGTCGAGCGGGGCTTTTGTGGTCGCAGCGCTCCGATGAACTCCCGCCGCCTGATGCCGAGCATGGGGGCTCCCTATGAGAGGCAGACCTGAATCGTTTTCCGGTCGAGGGGATGCCCGTCAGTCCCCTCCAACGCTCACCCGAAAGCATAGCAGCGCGATGGGACGGCAAATAGCCCGCCGCACTGCGGAAATCTCGGTCGTTTTACCGCCGGGTTTTGGTCTGCTCCGGGTGTGCGCCGTGACAAAGGCGGCGCTTTCCAGTGGGTGCAAGTCCCACCCGGCAAACGCTCCAGCCGGAAGCAACCGGAGCAGTCATGGAGGTAAC
>JBATYU010000413.1:0-4489 GCA_049674245.1 Bradyrhizobium sp.
GCCTTGCGTAGTCCAGTGATTGGTCGAGCAGCCCCCTGTACAACAGAGAGCGCGCCATGCCGGCAAGCGAGAGGGTGGTGTGATGAAACAGATAATGTCCAGAGCGCGAGCCCGATGCCGAGTGGCGCAGGCCGGCTTCGAAATGCCTCTGTGCAACAAGATGATTTCCCGCCAAATGATTGGCGGCGCCCAACATCGTTTCAGCGAGCGCCATGTCGTCGGGATCTTGCATTTTAAAAGCCACCTTTTGGCTTCGCGCGGCAATATCGAGCGCGCGGTAAATGTCGGTGGTCCAGCTCGAATACAGGAACAGTCCGCTCAGGAGCCTGAGCTCGCTGGCAAGGTCCTGGCGGGAGTTCTTATGCTGATCTCCCAGCCGGGCTATCGCCTGCTCTGCCCAGGCCTGCCATTCGGTCAATAGCGCCAGTTCCATAAATAGCCGCGTTGAAGCGGCCGCAAGTCTTGTCGCGATCTCGTCGTTGCCGTGCGATCCAAAGCTCCATTCCAGCGCCGACCGAACATTGCTGAGTTGCCAGGAATAGGCCGCAACTCTTTCAGCCCTTGGCTGAGCCGATAGCATCTCATTTTGCGATTCGAGCTGTTGGATGACGTATTCCGCATGCCGCAAGGAGATTGGGCCGAACTCGCCATGCTCCTCCAGTTTTTCGAGCGCGTACGCCCGAGTCGTGTCCAACAATCGATACTGCGCCTGCGCTTCATCGATCGGGGTTGCTATCAATGACTTCTCAACCAGGCTGGCGATCGCCTCAAATATTTCTCCGGCGCCTGCGCCGATTTCGCCAGCGACAGACCGCGCGCCCTCAAGGGTGAAATGGCCAACGAAAGGAGCAATGCGTCGAAGGACAATCCTCTCTGCGTCGGACAGCAGTTCGTAGCTCCAATCCAAAGTCGCCTTAAGGGTCCGGTGTCTGGGAACGGCCGTCCGATGGCTTAGTCTCAGTAATCCCATCCGAGATGCCAGGAGGGCAACGGTGCTCTTGATACCGAGTGCGGCCGCTTGACCCGCCGCCAACTCAATTGCCAACGGTATCCCATCCAGCTTTCGGCACATTTCCGCGACAAACGGCGCCTCCGCGTCGGTGAGAACGAAGCTTCCCGCTCTCGCCGCCACGCATCGTACAAACAACTGCACTGAAGGATATCGAAGCACGGCATGTGCCGTCCGCGCTGAGCCGTCTGGTGGGCAATCAAGGGGAAGAACCCGGTAACAATGCTCGCCCTCTACTTTCAGCAATTCGCGACTCGTGGTCAGAAGATGGACCTCTTCCGTTTGCTGGCAGAGTTGCCCGGCAAGCGAGGCGACCGCCTCGATCACATGCTCACAACTATCGAGAATGATAAGAAGCTTTCGCGAACGAACGAGGTCGATCAGCTCCAGGCCGGGATCTTTGGATTTGAGTGCAAGTCCCAGGGATGTCGCGACAGCCCCCGCAACATGCCGCGGATCGGTAAGGCTTTCCAGGTCAACAAAATAGACTTTCCCGCCAAACTCCTCGGTAGCGGCGCGGCCAACAGCCAAGGCAATGGTCGTCTTGCCAATGCCGCCGGGGCCGAGCAGTGTCACGAACCGCTCATTTCGAAGCTTGTCGCCAACCTCGCGGACCACCGTTTCGCGCCCAATCATCATGATCGGTCGCACGGGGAGCCTACCTTGGTGCAGGAACTCAGCGTTCCTGCTTTCCGTGCCACCATCGCGGGGAACGACGGTGCCGACGAATGAGTAGCCCCGTCCCTTGATGTTTGCGATGTAGCGGTTGCCGAGTTGGCCGTCACCAAGTGCCTTGCGGATCGCGGCCACGTGGACCCGGAGGCTCCCCTCCTCGACGGTCACATCGGGCCAGACGTGATCGATGAGCTCCTGCTTCGCGATGACCTCGCCGGGGCGCTCGGCAAGATAGATCAGAATATCGAGCGCCCGGCCGCCGAGGGGAAGCACAACGCCGTCGCGCCGGAGCGCTCTCTCGCCAATCGAAAGTTCGAAAGGGCCGAACCTCAGCTTCCTGTGAACCGCGGAACCATGCATGTGTCAGCCAAAAAGTGGGATTTACCCGGCCCCGCATGCCTACCGTTGGCCGGCAAACGCCGCAATTGTGCGCGGGTAAAGTTGCCCACAACGAAGCTCGTAGGCTTTCCCTCACCTTTGGAAAGGAAGAACCAAACCTTGGTATAGCTCAATCACCCTCAACGCGGAGGGTTGAGCCGAACCCCGCGCCGTTGCGACCACAATGAAGGGCACGAGCAGGGTGCACCGGCACGACCGTCCTAAGCTGCGCGTCCAGTCGCTGAAGCCGGTTGCACCAAGATCAGCCAGTAGACAACGGACAGGTCTTTTGTTCGCGCCCTCTGCGATGCAGATGTGAATTGAGCGTCTCGTGGGGCCAGTAGCCGTTGACGCAACGTGGGCAAGCTAGGGCGCGCCTCTATTTCCCTTTGCGCGATCTAGCGCGGTCTGAATACAATTCAGGAGGTCGCTCTCATCGAACGGCTTGGGCAGATAGCAGATGACCCCAGCTTGAAGTGCGCGCGCACGAATATCATCGCTCGGATAGGCAGTTATCATTACGGTGGGAATCTCTTTGCCCAATCGAGACAAATTGTTGTGCAGATCAAGGCCAGTCATCTTGGGCATGTCGAAGTCGACAACCAAGCAGCCGGCGCGGTTCAGTTCGGGTGAGCGCAAGAACTCCTCCCCCGACGAAAATGCTTGGGCGACCAACCCTATCGAACGCATTAAAACTTCGATTGCATTTCCAACCGCTTTGTCGTCATCGACTATGGCAACTATTGGTCCGCTATATGGCACTTGGCAAGACCAGCAGCTTTTACGGAGGACGGAGATGAGTCTTTCTTATCCAACCTAGGCGCGACCGCTACGTTCTTCGATTATACAAATGTGGTTCTTCGATTATACAAATGTATAGGAACTCAAGGATTGGCTTCGGTGGCCAGAAATTTTGTAGTCCATGGAGCAAGCTGCGTCACAGGCATCGACGTTCATACAACCCTAGCCCCTGTTAGCTCACAAGAACCCCTCCAGCTTGAACCGCGCTGGAGGGGTAAGGGAGGCCGCTGGGAGTGATCGGCCTCGAGGGAGACTTCACCATAACGGCACGCATTGGCGCTCACTATTGATCTAGCGGAAAGGCCGAGTACCAAATAGGAATGTGCGCACTATACGAAGGTTGTGCGCTGCCAGCTTAGTCGGTTCGACTTTGGTGGGCGGCTGGCTGCCTGACGCAGAACCTGGCCGACTTCAACCGGCCAGTTCGCCGATGGCTGTGATCCGTCGGAGCCGAATTAGGCTGGTCGTCCCCTCTATCGCCCACGCGACAATCTCGCTATGCTCCAAGGCGGGCTGGCAAAGCTAATGCGCATGTCAACGAGGAACATGTGGTAGAGCAACCGCCAACAGTGATGGTCATCGACGATGATCCGGGGGTTCGGGACTCACTAGGCAAGCTGCTTCGATCGGCGGGCTTTCGGGTCAACCTACTCGGTTCGGTGAGTGAATTTCTCGCGGCGGATCGGCCAGAAGGACCCACTTGCCTAGTGCTTGACGTGCGGCTTCCCGGCCAGAGCGGACTCGAACTGCAGCGCGAACTAGCAGGTGCCGAAAGACAGCTGCCGATCATCTTCATCACCGGACACGGTGACATTCCAATGTCGGTGCAGGCGATGAAGGGTGGCGCAATCGAATTCCTAGCAAAGCCGTTCCGAGAGCAGGATTTGCTTGAAGCGATTCAGCTCGGTCATGCCCGTGACCGAGCGCGGCTTGAGCAGGAACGAGCTATGGCAGAGCTGAAAGTTCGTTTCGAAACGTTGACGCCGCGGGAGCGCGAGGTCATGGCGTTCGTGGCGAGCGGGCGGTTAAACAAGCAGATCGCAGCCGACCTCGGCGTAAGCGAAATCACGGTAAAAGTTCATCGTGGCCAAGTAATGCGTAAGATGCGGGCATCGTCCTTGCCTGACTTGGCGCGCATGGCCGACCAATTGCAACTGACGCCGACAAAGCCGCGTAGCCCAGGTCGCGTTGCCTAGCGCAGACGCTCAGCCTGCATCTCGCGTAATGGTCCCATTGCGTCTCACCATAGAGGGTCAGGGTGCCTGCTAGACTCGACGTCTGCCACGTCTTCGATCCGAAGCGGCGTTCCACTCACGATGCGGCGGCCGGATGAGCAGGCGCAATGAAGCCAAAGATAGCGCCACGTGGCACGTTAGGGCTCGCCCACAATCGTCCGTTTTGCGCTTCCATAATCGACCGGCAGATCGACAGCCCAAGCCCCAAACCGCCCGGTTTCGTGGTGTAGAAAGCCTCAAACAGGCGCTCAAGAGCCGCCGGCGCGAAGCCTGGACCTGAATCTCGCACCTCGACTGACACGCCATCCGGTTCGTTGCGGCTGCTGACGAGCAATTCCCGCTCATCTTCGCCAATGTCGCGCATCGCTTCGATGGCATTGAGGATCAAGTT
>JBATYU010000414.1:0-2507 GCA_049674245.1 Bradyrhizobium sp.
CCGCGGAGGTGCGCGGCGTGGCCGGCTCCAGCACCGATTCACGGTTGGGCTTCTTGCCCTTCAAGAGGTCCGTGATTTCATCGCCGCTCAGCGTCTCGAACTCGAGCAGGCCCTTGGCGAGAGTCTCGAGGTCGGCGCGCTTCTCGGTGAGAATCTTGGTGGCCTGGTTGTAGCCTTCTTCAACAAGGCGCCTGATCTCGCTGTCGATCTTCTGGACGGTGGCCTCGGAGGCATTTTGCGTCCGCGACACCGACATGCCCAAGAACACCTCGTCCTGGTTCTCGCCATAGGACACGGTGCCGAGCTCTTCGGACAGGCCCCAGCGCGTCACCATCATGCGCGCCAGCCGTGTCGCCTGCTCGATGTCGGAGGCCGCGCCCGAGGTGACCTTTTCGCGGCCGAAGATCAATTCCTCGGCAACCCGGCCGCCCATCATGATGGCAAGGCGCGAGGTCATCTGCTCCAGCGACATCGACAGCTTGTCGCGCTCCGGCAGTTGCATCACCATGCCGAGCGCGCGGCCGCGCGGAATGATCGTCGCTTTGTGGATCGGGTCGGTGGCGACAACGTTGAGGCCGACGATGGCATGGCCGCCCTCGTGGTAGGCGGTCAGGAGCTTCTCTTCCTCGGTCATGACCAGCGATTTGCGCTCGGCGCCCATCATCACCTTGTCCTTGGCCTCTTCGAACTCGGCCTGTGTCACCATCCGCTTGTTGCGCCGGGCAGCGGTCAGCGCCGCCTCGTTGACAAGGTTCATCAGATCGGCCCCCGAGAAGCCGGGCGTACCGCGGGCAATGGTTTTGAGGTTGATATCGGGCGCGAGCGGCACTTTGCGGACATGAACCTTCAGGATCTGCTCGCGGCCGACGACATCCGGGTTAGGCACCACCACCTGGCGGTCGAAGCGGCCGGGGCGCAGCAGCGCCGGATCGAGCACGTCGGGCCGGTTGGTCGCCGCGATCAGGATCACGCCTTCATTCGCTTCAAAACCGTCCATCTCGACCAGCAACTGGTTGAGCGTCTGTTCGCGCTCGTCATTGCCGCCGCCCAAGCCCGCGCCGCGATGGCGGCCGACCGCGTCGATTTCGTCGATGAAGATGATGCAGGGCGCATTCTTCTTGGCCTGCTCGAACATGTCGCGCACGCGCGAAGCGCCGACGCCGACGAACATCTCGACAAAGTCGGATCCTGAAATCGTGAAGAACGGCACATTGGCTTCGCCCGCGACCGCGCGCGCGATCAGCGTTTTGCCGGTGCCGGGCGGGCCGACCAACAGCACGCCGCGCGGAATCCGCCCGCCCAGCCGCTGGAACTTGCCGGGGTCGCGCAGGAATTCGACGATCTCCTGCAGATCCTGCTTGGCCTCGTCGACGCCGGCGACGTCTTCGAAGGTGACGCGGCCGTGCGCTTCGGTCAGCATTTTTGCGCGCGACTTGCCGAACCCCATGGCCTTGCCGGCGCCGCCCTGCATCTGCCGCGACAGGAAGATCCACACGCCGATCAGCGCGATGAACGGCAGCCAGGAGACGAGCAGCGAGACGAACCACGGCACGTTGTCGCCGGGCGGCTTGGCCGTGATCGAGACCTTGCCGCTATACAGGCGCGAGACCAGCGTCGGATCGTTCGGCGCATAGGTCTGGAAGCTCGAGCCGTTGGTGAAGGTGCCGTGAATTTCCGGCCCCTGGATCACGACGTCGCGAACGTGGCCCTGATCGACTTCAGTCAGAAGCTGCGAGAACGAGATGTCCTGCGAGGACGCGCGCTGACCAGGGTTCTGGAAGAGCGTGAACAACGCCAACAACAGCAAGACAATGATGACCCAGAGGGCGAAATTGCGCAGATTGGCGTTCATCGATCTTCCTTCGTGGTCGCGCGGATCGCGGCCTTCAGTCCTTCGGACTTAGCTGGACTTGTCCCTGGGTAACCACGAGGGATTCCCCCGCTCGACCACATTTCAATTTAAGTGCCGCTCGCCTTGCTGCCAAGGGAACCACGCAGGACTATTTAGCCTAGTTTAGCGCGATTCCCGCTCAAATAATGGCACCGAAACCCGTGTTTCGCAGGGTGGTTAAGGTCGCCTAGTCAGCCCGGCGGCGAATTGGCGCGGGCTCGATGCGAATACGGCCCTGCGCGAGGCTCACCAGCGCGCCCGCAAGGGTTTGTTTGAGCCTGGTTTGGCCGGTCTTTTGCCGGCGCCCTGCGGTGCTCTCGGCAACCGCTTGGTCCAACGAAGCGAGCAGCGCCTCGACCTTGCCGAGTTCCGCCGGTCCTTCGTGTCCGTATCGATCGATCGCACGCTTGAGCAGCCGTAGCCGGATTTCCTCAGGCAGCGCCGCAAAGGCCGTTGCATCGAAGGTCTTGGCATCAAAGGTCTTGGCGTCGAATCCGTGGCTGCCCTTGAGCGCGAGATAGCGTTCGGCGCCATCGGCGAGGATTTCGACCGCGGCGTTGGCCCGCGCCAGCCGCGATGCAAGCCGCGCGAGAGCGCGCACATCGCCGCCTTCGGC
>JBATYU010000415.1:0-2035 GCA_049674245.1 Bradyrhizobium sp.
GGGCAAGCGTCCGCGCACCACGCTTTCGCCGACGATCGCGCTGCGCGACGGCGAGCCGTATCTTGCCTGGGGATCGCCTGGCGGCGACCAGCAGGATCAATGGACCACGCAATTCTTCCTGCGGCACGTCCACGCCAAGCTGAATCTGCAGGAAGCGATCGACGCGCCGGCGTGGCATTCGGAGCATTTCCCGATCTCGTTCTGGCCGCGCACCGCGCGGCCCGGCGTGCTCGTGGTCGAGAACCGCGTGCCGAAGGGAACGATCGATAATTTGCAACGCCGCGGCCATATCGTCGAGACCGGACCCGACTGGTCGGAAGGCCGCCTCACCGCTGCCTCCAGGATCGGCCGACGCCGTCGCGCCGCCGCCAATCCCCGGGGCATGCAAGGCTACGCGGCTGGACGATAACCAAAGATGACCTGGTCGATCATCGCCCGCGACAGCGCTACTGGCCAGATCGGCATCGCGGTCGCGACAAAGTTTTTCGCGGTCGGCGCGCGGGTGCCGCATATCGCCGCTCATCTCGGCGCCGTCGCAACGCAGGCGCTGGTCAATCCCTATTACGGCATCGACGGCGTAAAACTTTTGCGCGAAGGCAGGAGCCCGCGCGAGATCGTGGACGCGCTGATATCAGCCGATAGCGGCCGCGAGAGCCGGCAGCTTCACATCATGGACGCGAGCGGCCGGATCGCCGCCCACACCGGTCACGAATGCGTCGAATGGTGCGGGCATATCGAGGGCAACGGCTTTTCGATTGCCGGCAACATGCTGACGGGTGCGGCGGTGCTCGATGATACCGCCCGGGCTTACGCCGCGAACGCGGCGCTGCCGTTCGCGCGGCGCCTGATCGCGGCGATGTGCGCGGGCGAAAAAGCCGGCGGCGACAAGCGCGGCAAACAGTCGGCAGCACTTCTGATCCACGGCAGCGAGGAGTGGTCCGATCTCGACCTGCGCGTCGACGACCACACCGATCCGCTGGCCGAGCTGGAGCGGCTCGAACAGGTGAGCCGCGAGCGCTGGGTGCATTTCAAGAACTTCCTGCCGACACGTAAAAACCCGGCCGGGATCACCGATCGCGCGGCCATCGACGCCGGCATCGAAGCCGCGATTGCGGGCCAACGATGAGCGCGGCGCCGCTGATCGAAATCGAAGGCCTGCGCGTGCTGTTCCATGGCGATGACGGCCGCACCACCCACGCCGTCGACCGGGTCGACCTTTCTGTCGCTAATGGCGCGACGCTGGGGCTGGTCGGCGAATCCGGCTGCGGCAAGAGCGTCACCTCGCTCGCAATCATGGGCCTGTTGCCGAAACAAACTACCGAGGTCGGCGGCTCGATCCGGTTTGACGGTTTCGACCTGCTGCAAACAACCGACCAGACGCTGCGCGAGCTGCGCGGCAACCGTCTGGCGATGATTTTTCAGGAACCGATGACCTCGCTCAATCCGAGCTTTACGATCGGCGACCAGATCACCGAGACCATTCTGTGCCATCGCGGCGGATCACACCGCGCTGCGCGGGAGCGCGCGATCGAACTCTTGCGCCGCGTTCACATCCCCTCGCCGGAGCGGCGTATCGACGAATATCCGCACAAGCTCTCCGGCGGCATGCGCCTGCGCGTGCTGATCGCAATGGCGCTCGCCTGCGATCCGAAGCTCCTGATCGCGGACGAACCGACCACGGCGCTCGATGTCACGTTGCAGGCGCAGATCCTTAATTTGATGCACGAACTGAAGGCGGCGAGCGGAGCGGCGATCATTCTGATCACCCATGATCTCGGCGTCGTCGCCGAGGTCTGTGATGAAGTCGCCGTGATGTATGCCGGCGAGATCGTCGAGCGCGCGAGCGTCGAAGAATTGTTCGCTTCCCCCCAGCATCCCTACACCGTCGGCCTGCTCGGCTCGATCCCGCGGCTCGACCGCCGCGCCGAACATCTTGCCACCATCGAGGGCATGGTGCCGAACATGGCGAACCCGCCCGCTGGCTGCCGTTTTGCCGCGCGCTGTCCTTTTGTCATCGATGCCTGCACCAAGGCAC
>JBATYU010000416.1:0-2835 GCA_049674245.1 Bradyrhizobium sp.
CGGGATGTCGACGCGGCTGTCCGGCCTGCCCGACGAGCCGGCGATGGAAACGAACGCCGGCATCAGCATGATGTTTCGATCCGGCGCGGCCGGCAACCTTGCGGTGAGCTGCGCGTCCTATCTGGGATCCGGCCATCGGCTTGAATTCTATGGCGAGGACGGAACGTTGACGCTGGTCAATGACACGACGGACTACATGCGCGGCTTCGCCTTGAATGTCGGACGCCGGCCAGCAGGCGTCATGACCCCGATAGAGGTCGTGGACGAGGTGGATCTTGCCTTTCCGTCGGACGGACGGATCGCACCTGTCTCCCGCCTGGCGGCGGCCTTTCTCGATGGCGTCGAACGCGGCCAGGTGACCTCGGCCTCCTTCGTCCAGGGCTTGCGTGTTCAAGTCTTGCTCGATATTGCCCGTCGTGCAAATGATCTCGGCCGCTGGCTCGAGACGGGGCCGGAAATCATGGAAAGGCGATTGTGAGTTCCATACTGGTCACGGGCGGCAGCGGCTTCATTTGGTCGGCGCTGGTGAGAGCGTTGCTCAAGGACGGACATTCGGTGCGCGTCCTCGACGACAACTCCCGCGGCGCACCGCGCCGGCTGAAAGAGGTCGCGAAGGATATCGAATTCATCGCCGGAGATATTCGCGACCCTGCACTCGTTGCGCGCGCGGTACGGGGTATGGACGAAGTGAATCATCTCGCCTTTGTCAACGGCACCGAATTGTTCTACAGCGCTCCCGAGCTCGTGCTCGATGTCGGCGTCAAGGGCATGGTCAACGTGATCGACGCCTGCCGCAGCGAGGGAGTCGGCTCTCTGGTCCTGGCGTCGAGTTCGGAAGTCTACCAGACCCCGCCGCAGATCCCGACCGACGAGCACGCGCCGCTCTTGGTGCCCGATCCGACCAACCCGCGCTATTCGTACGGTGGCGGCAAGATCATCAGCGAGCTGATGGCCATCAATTATGGACGAAAGTTCTTCGATCGCGTGTTGATCTTCCGGCCGCACAATGTCTATGGCCCCGATATGGGCTTCGAACATGTCATCCCGCAATTCTCGCTCCGCCTGAAGGCCATCGCCGCGAAGCACCCCGCCGGCAAGTTGCCGTTCGAGCTGCAGAGCGACGGCAGCCAAACCCGCAGCTTCTGCCACGTCGACGATCTCATCGCGGGGGTCATGGTGATGCGCGCAAAGGGCGAACACCTCGGCATCTACCATGTCGGCACGACCGAGGAGATCACGATCGCGGATCTCGCCCGGCGCGTCGCGGCGCGTGTCGGCCGCGAGATCGAGTTGATACCGGGGCCCGCGCCGCAGGGCGGCACTGAACGCCGCTGCCCGGACATTGCGAAGCTTGGCAAGCTCGGCTATTCGCCTCGGGTGCCGCTCGCGGCTGGTCTACCTTCCACGGTCGACTGGTATTGGGCGAATGCTGAACTCGCGCCGCGGGCCTGACCCGCTGCTACCCAAGGAGATCGTTATGGTTCCCGTGAAGGTTGCCCGCGCTGCCGGGACCGGAGCAAGCGTGCCGGTCGAATGTTGCCAGATTTGCGGACACGGCTCGCTCGAAACCGTGCTCTCGCTCGGCTACATGCCGCCGGTCAACCAGATGGTTGCGATTGGCAAGGTTCAGCGCCAGCAACCCTGGTTTCCGACCAACCTGCTGCATTGTCCGAACTGCGAGCTGGTTCAGCTTGGGCTTGCCGTCGATCCCGTGATCATCTTTCCGCCCGAGTATCCCTACACCAGCGGCATGACGCGGATCCTGCGCGACAACTTCGCCGAGCTTTATGCGGAATCCTCGAAGATGCTTGGTCTTTCCAGGGACGACCTCATGGTCGATATCGGATCGAACGACGGCACGCTGATCTCGAACTTCCAGAAAGGCGGCCACCGCATTCTCGGTATCGAGCCGACCGACGTCGCCAAGATCGCCAGCGAGCGCGGCATCGACACGATCCAGCGCTACTTCGCAAAAGAGGTAGGACGTGAAGTCAGGGAGAAACACGGCGCCGCCAAGGTCGTGACCGCCGCCAATTGTTTCGCGCATATCGAGGACGTGCACGCGATCGTCGATGGCATCATGGAGATGCTTTCGCCTGACGGCGTGTTCATCTCGGAATCGCACTATCTGATCGGGTTGCTCGACGATCTGCAATACGACACGGTCTATCACGAGCATCTGCGATACTATTCGGTCGGAAGTCTTGCTCACCTGCTCGCCATGCACGGGCTTGAGGTGTTTCATGCGCGCAAGATACCTACGCACGGCGGCTCGATCCGGGTTTACGCGGCGCGAAAGGGCACGCGGCCCGTGCAGGGGAGCGTCAAGCAGATCCTGGACAGCGAGCCGCGTGGAGAGGCCATGCGCAAACGTCTCGCCACCTTTCGCCACGATGTGATGCTGACCAAGCTGCGGCTTCATGCGATGATCCGCGAGATCAAGGAGAGCGGTGGAAGCATCTGCGGTATCAGCGCGCCGTCGCGCGCTTCCACGCTGATCAATTACGTCGGACTCGACTCCGCGATCATCGATTATGTCTGCGAGATCGAAGGCTCGCTGAAAATCGGCAAATGCATGCCCGGGACCCTTATCCCGGTGGTCGAGGAGAGCCGCATGTTCAAGGATCAGCCGGACTGCGCCATTATCTTCTCCTGGCACATCGCCGCCGAACTGGCGCCGAAGCTGCGGGCTAAGGGTTACAAGGGAAGGCTGATCACGCCATTGCCGGTTCCGCGATATCTGTAGCGGTATCCACAGCCCCTACCGCGGTATCGCCGCAATCAATTTCTCGCGCAGGCCTTTGTTCGCCAGTGGGCTCGCGATCAACCCTACCC
>JBATYU010000417.1:0-2425 GCA_049674245.1 Bradyrhizobium sp.
CGCACGGGATCTACAGAGCGGCCGTCGGTGATGCGGAACAGGCCGAAGGTTGCGCCGAGAAGCCGAGAATTCTGGGATCCGATCCGCGCCAGCCCGTGGCGCCGCGCCAGTTCATCGGCCTGCGCGTCCGTCAGCGCGCCGTCGATTTCCGCTACCAGTTGGTTGGCAATCGTGGGCGCATTGAGCACGGTCTGCACGAAGTTGCGGCGCGGGCCGGCATTCTTTCCTTTGCTTCCTTTGCCCGACGATCCACCAGAGCCTCCGTTGCCGCCATCGGCCGAGGAGCCGGTCTTGTTCAAGCATTCGCCGTCGCTGTCGCGGTAGGCGGAGCTGCAGGCCTGATATGTCTTGAGGTTGGGTGTCGTTCGACCGACGCCCGTGACCGCCCCTGCGACGTTGGGGTTGATCCGCGGCGTCACCGCGATGGTCGGGACTCGCGGCTGGATGTTGAGATTGGGGCGCGCAAAATTTTGCGCATGAACCGCCGGACCACTGAGCGACGCCAAGGTCGATGCCGCGGTCAACGCCAATGTCGCTCGCCAAGCTTTCATATGCGAAGCCTTCACATGCCAAGCCTTGACATGCCAAGCCTTCATCAGCCGGCTCCCATCATCGTCGACCATGGGACCTCGGGTTCATGCGTCAGCGGATTCAACAAGCCTGCAGCGCTGCACGGCTCAGGGTGTCGGCACGGCGAGGCTGACAATCTTCTCGTTTTGCAGCCTGCTCAAGAGGCTCGCCACCTCGTCCTTCGTCATCGCGCTATTGCCGAATTGCAGCCGGAACAGGCCGCCCTTCGCGCCGTCGATGATCGAGGCGTGGTAGTTGTCAAGCAGTGCAGCGATGTCGGCGACGCGTGCATCCGGCGCGAAACGCACCAGCGCGCGCGGCGGCGATGCCGGTCCCAAGGCGCGCGTGACCGGCTCGTTCATGCTCAGCGACGCCGTCTGGTAGGAGGCAGGCTGGTTCTTCAACAGCACCGCGCCGATCACGCCGGCCTGCAACAGCAGCACCAGCGCGCCGAGGCTCGCCGACCACGCCAGCGTCCGCGGCGAAAGGCTCGCGAAAAACCTTGACACGCGCGAAGCCAGATTGCGCGAAGCGGAAGGCTTGCGGACCGGCTCCGCGTCGATTGCGACGAACAGCTTCTGCATGGCGCGTACGGACGGCGCGCCCAGGCTTTCGTTGAGATGAATGGTCTCGGCGTATTCTTCCCGGATGACGGCATATTGCCTGGCAATCTCCGGATCGCGGGCGAGTGCTTCCTCGACACGGCGGGCGTCGCGTGCATTCAGCGTGCCGGCTGCATACCATGGCAGCAGCATTTCCATTTCACTGGGCTCTTGCTCCAGCATTTTCTTGCTCAATGCCATCATGGCCAGCCTCGCTCAACGCCGGCTGCGGTCAGCAGTTCGGCCAATTTCTTGCGCGCATAAAACAGGCGCGTCTTGACAGTGTTCTCCGGAATCCCGACGATTTCGGCCACCTCTTCCACGGATTTCTCGTGGTAGTAGACAAGATCGACAATTTCCCGATGTTCCGGCGAAAGCGCCGTCAGGCACTTGCG
This sequence comes from Bradyrhizobium sp., assembly GCA_049674245.1. Classification (GTDB taxonomy): domain Bacteria; phylum Pseudomonadota; class Alphaproteobacteria; order Rhizobiales; family Xanthobacteraceae; genus Bradyrhizobium. The sequence continues at coordinate 1,568 of JBATYU010000417.1, forward strand.
CAACGCTGCACTGGTATCCTTCTTCGTCACCGTCACTTCCGGATCGTCGGACGTATCCTCGATCGCGTTGGCGGCCTCGTCTTTTAGTTCAACGTCCTTCCTGCGCCGCAAAGCGGACAGGGCCTTGAATCGCGTGATCGCCAAGAGCCAGGTGGAAACGGCGGATCGGCCTTCAAACTTGCCGGCCTGACGCCACACATCGAGGAAAACCTCGCTGATAAGGTCTTCCGCGACCTGTTGTTCGCGAACGAGCCGGAGCCCGAAACGAAACACCCTGACATGGTGCCGTCCGTACAGCACCTGCATGGCGAGCCGGTCGCCTTGAGCGATCCGAGCGATCAGGACTTCGTCCGTAGCCGCTTGTGCCGCACTCAATGGCCGTCTCGTAGCGTTGGTCGGATTGGGTTGGCCGCTGGTTCGACGGCAAAGGCAAGATTCTTCAGGCTACCGTAGTAATCCCGGGACATCTGTGACCTACCGCACAATTAGGCGGTTTTCTTGCGGCCGCGCGCGGCAATGCACGAAGTCCGTCTCCAAATTTGGTATCATGATACAGAAATGTCCCCTGCGCGCCGACCCCACCTTAGCAAGGCCGGAACGACAAGGCAGCATTGTACTACCCCTCCACCACCGGGACTATCGAGACTCCGAAGTTTGCCACTTGGTCTCGGCCAATTTCCGTTGCCAAACAAGGGGCTCATCCGACTTTGGCACACGCTGAATGGGCTGCAAAAGATACCAAACCTAAAGGCTTTCCCACTTAGATTTTGGCGCCGAATTCCATCAGTGGCGATTTCGATATTATGGGCACTGCCGCGTCCTCATTTGTGAATCCGATCGCGGCCGAGCGCGTGGACC
>JBATYU010000418.1:0-3086 GCA_049674245.1 Bradyrhizobium sp.
GAGATAGCCTCCGGCGCCACCGAAGCCGACCGCAATATCGTTCGCCATGATCTGCACGGCGATCATCGTCAGTGCTTCAGCCTGCGTCGGGTTCACCTTACCGGGCATGATCGACGAACCGGGTTCGTTCTCGGGAATGATCAACTCGGCGAAGCCAGCGCGCGGGCCGCATGAGAGCAACCGGATATCGTTGCCGATCTTGTAGAGCGAGACCGCAAGGGTGCGCAGCGTTCCGGAAAGTTGCACGAGCGCGTCATGCGCACCCTGAACAGCAAATTTGTTGGGCGCGCTCGCAAAGGGACGGTTGGTGAGCCTGGCGATTTCCACCGCGGCGGCTTCCCCGAAGCCTGGCGCACTGTTGATACCCGTGCCGACCGCGGTACCGCCGAGGGCGAGCTTGTATAGGCCCGGCAGAGCCCACTCGATCCGTTCAAGATTGTCAGACAGCATCGCCGCATAGCCCGACCATTCCTGGCCAAGAGTGAGGGGTGTTGCGTCCTGCATGTGGGTGCGGCCGATCTTCACGATGTCGTCCCATTCCGTTGCCTTGGTCGCGATAGCGTCGCGCAGCGCAGCGACCGCAGGGATGAGACGTTCCTTCACATTGACAGCGGCGGCAATGTGCATTGCTGACGGGAAAGTGTCGTTCGATGACTGCGACATGTTCACGTGATCGTTTGGATGAACCGGATGCTTGCTGCCGAGCGGCGTGCCGGCAAGCTGACAACACCGGTTCGAGACCACCTCGTTCACGTTCATGTTGAACTGAGTGCCGCTGCCGGTCATCCATACATGCAATGGAAACATGTCTTGATGTTTGCCGCCAAGGATCTCGTCACAAGCGCGCGTGATTAGCGCGTAAGCTTGTTCAGGCAGTCGGCCGCCCTTGTGATTGGCCGTGGCAGCTGCGCGCTTTATGACCGCGTAGGCAGCGATCATCTCACGAGGGATCAGGTCTTGACCGATGCTGAAATGCTGCAGTGAGCGCTGGGTCTGCGCGCCCCAGAGCTTTTCAGCCGGCACTTCGACCCGGCCCAGGCTGTCGGCTTCTGTGCGAAAGTCTGACATGGTGCTCTCATCTGCTCCGTGACATCAGCCGCGCTCGGACATCATGTGTTTGGTGTTGCCGATCGCGCGCGCGGGATTCAGTCCTTTCGGGCACGTCTTCGTGCAGTTCATGATCGTGTGACAGCGATAGAGGCGGAACGGATCCTCCAGGCGGTCAAGCCGCTCCCCGGTGGCCTGATCCCGACTGTCGGCAAGCCACCGATAGGACTGCAGCAGGATCGACGGACCGAGATACTTGTCCTGGTTCCACCAGTAGCTCGGACATGATGTGGAGCAGCAGAAGCAGAGAATGCACTCCCACAGGCCATCGAGCTTGGCACGATCCTCGGGAGATTGCCGGCGCTCGCGATCCGGCGGCGGTTGATCCGACTGTAGCCATGGCTCGATCAGCGCGTACTGCGCGAACAATTCGGTCAGGTCGGCGATGAGATCCTTCGCAACCGGCAGATGCGGCAGCGGCGTGATTCGGCTCGCACCCGTCTTCAGGCTGTCGATGGGTTTCAGACAGGCCAGCGTGTTGTGTCCGTCGATGTTCATCGCGCAAGAGCCACACACGCCTTCACGGCAGGAGCGCCGGAAGGACAGGCTAGGATCGATCTGATCATTGATTTTGACGAGCGCATCGAGAACCATCGGTCCGCAATGATCGAGATCGATTTCGAATACATCCATCGTCGGGTTGGCGTTCTTGTCGGGATCCCAGCGATAGATCCGGAAGCTCTTGACGCGCTCAGCATCTTTCGGTGCTGGCCAGTGTTTGCCTTTACCGACTTTCGAATTCGCTGGAAGTGTGAACTCGGACATTTTCGGACTCTCCTAGTTGATCGGTGACTCGCTGCTATCGTCGTGCCCGACGCGCTAATGAGTGCGCTCTGCCGGCGGAAAGCTTTCCACTTCGTTGGAGAGCGTTTGTAGACGTACTGGGCGATAGTCAAACGTGACGTTCCAGTCTGCGTCTTTCCAGGCAACGGTGTGCTTGAGCCAATTCTTGTCGTCGCGTTGCTGAAAGTCTTCACGTGCATGTGCTCCTCGCGATTCCGTGCGGGCAACGGCAGAATGAGCAATCACGACCGCCTGCTCCGCCAGGTTGGCGAGCTCGAGGGTCGAGACCAGCGCCACGTTCCACTTCAACGAGGGGTCATCGACCGTAACGCGCTCCAGCGGGTCGCGCAGGTCCGTCAGCTTCTTCATTCCCTCCCGCAAGGAATCGTCGCGACGGAACACGCCGAAGCCCGATTGCATCGCTTCCTGCATCAACGGACGGATCTCACCGGCCTTGTTGCCGCCCTTGCTATGCCGGGTCCGGTCGAAGCGAGCCAACGCGGCCTCCTGCGAGTGACCATTCACCTCCCGCGCACGAGTTCCCGGCTTGATCAACTCGGCCGCGCGTTGCGCTGCCGCCCGTCCGAAGACGACGAGATCGAGCAAGCTGTTGGTGCCGAGCCGGTTGGCACCATGCACCGAGACGCATGCCGCTTCACCGATCGCCATCAATCCCGGCACAACCGTCTCGGTGCCGTTCTCCGTCGGTTGAACGACTTCGGCCTTGATGTTCGTCGGAATGCCGCCCATGACGTAATGCACGGTCGGAATGACGGGGATTGGCTCCTTGTGTGCATCAACACCGGCGAAGGTACGCGCTGTCTGGACGATGCCGGGCAGACGCGCATCGAGCACGTCCGCGGGCAGATGCTCGAGGTGAAGGTGGATGTGATCCTTCTTCTCGCCGACCCCGCGGCCCTCCCGGATCTCGACAGCTTCGGCCCGACTGACTACGTCGCGCGAAGACAAATCCTTCTCTCGCGGCGCATATTTGGGCATGAAGCGCTCGCCTTCGCTGTTGGTGAGATAACCGCCTTCGCCGCGGGCGCCTTCGGTAATCAAAACGCCGACGCCGTAGACGCCGGTGGGATGGAATTGAATGAATTCCATATCCTGCAGCGGCAGGCCGGCACGCAGCACCATCGCGCTCCCGTCACCGGTGCAGGTGTGCGCCGAGGTGCAGGACTGATAGACAC
>JBATYU010000419.1:0-2967 GCA_049674245.1 Bradyrhizobium sp.
GGGTTGCGCCGGCTTTATCTTATCAGGTAACAATATTGAACTCCCCGCTCACCTCGATTGCAGCGCCGATCTGACATTTTTAGGAATCGATGACGTGGAACCGTGGCTGCGATCCGCTGTCGAATACACCTGCAACTGGATCGAGTTTCAGTTCATCGGATCCCAACAACCCGGCTGCATCATCGCCGTCGCGCATCGGGGCAAGATCGTCTCCGAGCATGCGTTCGGCCACGCCGATCTGGAGACAGGCGAAGAACTCACCCCGCGCCACCGGTTTCGAGTAGCATCGCATTCGAAGAGTTTCACCGCTGCCGGAATCATGAAGCTGCGCGAGCAGCGCAAATTGCGGCTGGACGATCCAGTCGGGCAATATGTGAAGGGACTACACCCGCAAGTCGCACAGACGACGATCGCGCAAGTTCTCTCCCACAGCGCGGGCCTCACCCGCGACGGTGCCGACTCCGGACAATTTATCGATAGCCGACCCTATCTGAACGAGAAAGAGCTGCTTGCGGAGCTTCGGTTACCGACCGCCATCGAACCGAACACACGCTTCAAATACTCCAATCACGGGTTCGGACTGCTCGGCCTGTTGATCGAGGCCGTCACCGGGGAGCCCTACTTTGTCTGGATCGAGCGCGAAATCGTCGATGCCGTCGGTCTGCGCGAGACCGTGCCGAACGTGCCGATCGCCAAAGATGCTCCGTTCGCGCGAGGTCACTCGCGGCGGCTTCCCGCGAACCGACGCCTTGTCATTCCCGGCGATAACCCGACCAATGCGATCACGCCGGCCGCTGGCTTCGTCAGCACGGCGGCCGACACTGCCCGTTTCTTCGCGCAACTGGCGCCCAATGCGAAACGGAGCGTGCTCTCCGGGGCCAGCCGCAGGGAAATGACGCGAAAACAATGGCGCATTCCACATTCAAGTCTGGAGGCACATTACGGTCTCGGGATCATGAGCGGTAACACAGCCGGCTGGGACTGGTTCGGCCACGGCGGAGGCTTCCAGGGCTATATCTCCCGGACCTGCGTTATACCCGCCTGCGACGTGACCATTACCGTCCTGACTAACTGCATCGACGGCTGGGCTCCATTCTGGATTGACGGCGCCATGCACATCTTGCGTGCTTTCCAGACGCGTGGCGCGCCGAAGCGGCGCCTTCGCGACTGGACCGGACGCTGGTGGACGGTATGGGGCGCGATCGATCTCGTTCCCATGGGAAATGTGGTTGTCGCCGCCAATCCGCACCTCGCCAATCCGTTCATGGATGCGACAGAAATCGAGGTCACAGGCCGCGATACCGGCCGCGTCGCATTGGCGACCGGATACGCAAGCCATGGCGAGCTAGTGCGCCGCACGCGCGGTAAGGCCGGCGTTGTCACGGATGTCTGGCTTGCGGGCGTCAACGCAAAGCACGAAAAAGCCGTGGCCACCGAGATCGAGCGTAAGTACGCGCCACGCAAGCGCCCTGCCCGCTGACGCTCTCGCGAGTTCGCGCGCTACTTCATCAGCGCCTCGACCTCCGTTCGAAAGGCCTGGCGCGAAGCATCGCGCGAATAGAACATGTGCCCGCCCGGATAGACCACGAGCTTCACGCGTTGCGGCGAGGCAAAGGCCGGCAACTGGTCGAGCACCATCTTGGTCCCGAAATAGGGCGTGGCCAGATCAAACAGCCCGTGGGCGACCAGCACTTTCAATTTGGGGTCGAGCGCAAGGATCTGCCGCAGATCGGCAATCGACTCCGGCGGATTGATGCCGCGGCCGAAGTCCCAGGCGCTCTCGACCGCACCATTGAGGAGTTGATAGGACCCGTCGGGCCGCCAGTTCAGCTTGCGCCTGGTAAGGTCGACGGCGGCGCTGGTCAGCGGTCCGGCCAGGCCTTCGCCGGAGGGATCGCTGAAATGAAAGAAGCTCGACTCGGGAAAGGGATCGAGGCCCGTGACCGACGCGTCATAGCGCCCCCTCACCTTGCCGTCGCGCCGGTCCAGTTCGCGGCGAAATTCGATGGCGTCGAAGCGCCCCGCCAGCCTGCGGCTCGTGGCCTGATCCATCCCCGTCAGGGCCGCAACCTTGTCGGCGACGCGATTGGTGGCCTCGATGTCGGCTTCACCCTTGATGAGATCGGCAACGAAGTCACCGCGTGCATAATTCTCGACGTCGGTGAGGTCGGCGCGATTAACCGCGCCCTTCGCCTCGCGCGCCACCGCCACATAGCTCGGCAGGCTCGCTACATATTTCAGGATGCTGGAGCCGGTGAATTCGCGGAAGTCGAACAGCGGCGAGATCAGGATCAATCCCCTTACGCCGACGCCCTGGCGGGTCTGCAGATTGCTGACGATCTTGGGACCGCGGATGCCGCCGTAACTTTCGCCGCCGACGAATTTCGGCGAAAGCAGGCGATCATGCTTTTCGAGCCAGCGCCGGATCACCAGCGCAATCGAGTTCACATCGCCATCGATCGAATAGAACCTCTTGCGCGCGTCTTCGCCGCTCGCGACGAAGCGGCTATAGCCGGTCCCGACCGGATCGATGAACACCAGATCCGTGAAATCGAGCCAGGTCTCGGCGTTCGGCTGAAGATCGGGTGATGTGGAGGGCGTCACCGCGCCGGCGTTGATTGCGAGCCGCCACGGACCGCTATCGCCGAGCTGCAAATAAGCGGAAGCCGCACCCGGCCCGCCATTGAAGAGGAAGGTTACCGGGCGCGTGGCGCGGTCGGCGCCATCGAGTTGATAGGAGGTATAGGCGATATCGGCCTGCGGCTCGCCCTTGTCGTCGAACAGGCGGATTGAACCTGCGGTCGCGGTGAAGGCGAGCGATCTTCCGGGAAGATCGAGTGACTGCCTGGTCGTCGAATCCGGCGGCAGACGATGCTGATCGGCGGCGGGCGCGCCCGGTACGTTGGCTGCGCGTCCGCCCGCGCCACCCGACTTCTGGCCCGACGGCGCGGAAGCGGCGGGCTGCTC
>JBATYU010000420.1:0-2237 GCA_049674245.1 Bradyrhizobium sp.
CGACAGAGCTGCGCTGCGCGCGGCGGCGGAGCGCTATCTCTCCGACGGCACGGCGGAAACCGCGGCCGCTCTCGCGCGGGCCGCCGATCCACCCCGCCAGGAATTGCTGCGGCGAATCAACATGGCGCCCGGGGGCACCGGCGCGCTGATCGCGATGCGCAGCGAACTCACCGCGCATCTGCACGACGAGCCGGAACTGAAGCTGCTCGACGCCGACCTCAAGCATCTGTTCGCCTCGTGGTTCAACCGCGGCTTCATCGAGCTGCGGCGCATCGACTGGCAGACGCCGGCCGCGGTGCTGGAAAAGCTGATCGCCTATGAGGCGGTGCATGAGATCAAGGGCTGGGACGATCTGCGGCGGCGCCTTGCGCCCGACCGCCGCTGCTTCGCATTCTTCCATCCGGCGCTTCCCGGCGAGCCGCTGATCTTCGTCGAAGTCGCGCTGGTGCAGGGGCTGGCCACAGCCATGCCGCCGCTGCTCGCACGGGACACGGATGACGAGGCCGCACGGGCGCAAGCTGCGCGCGCCGACACCGCGATTTTCTATTCGATATCCAACTGCCAGGACGGCCTGCGCGGCATATCGTTCGGCAATTTCCTGATCAAGCAGGTGGTCGAGGAGCTGCAGGCGGAGTTTCCGCAATTGAAGCGCTTCTCCACCCTGTCGCCGGTGCCGGGGTTTCGGCGCTGGCTCATGCAGCGGCTTGCGAATGGAAGCGATCCCGATGCCGCGCTGTTGCCACAACTCGAGAGCGGCGGCCGGTGGAATGACCCGGCGCAGCGCGAGAAGCTGCGCGCGCCCTTGCTGCGGCTTTGCGCCCGCTATCTGACGCGGCAGCCCTCGATACGCATCGACCCCGTCGCGCGTTTTCACCTCGGCAATGGCGCACGGCTCGAACGGATCAATTGGCTCGGCAACAACGCGCCACGCGGCATCCAGGAATCCTTCGGCATCATGGTCAACTATCTCTACGACCATGACAGCATCGAGGACAACCACGAGGCCTTCGTGCGTGACCGGACCATCGTGCGTTCGCCCGATGTCGACGCACTGCTCGAAACTTGAGCCCATGCGGGGCGATCGCTCCAGGGCGGCAGAAAGGCGGTGAACGGCGACACAACATCGAAATCTCAAGGCGTCCGGCGCCGCTCGGCGCCGCCCACGCATGCAACCAGACATTCCCATCCATCCTTGAAGGAAGAGATATCATGATGATGAACAGACGCGCTTTTTCCGCCGCCCTCGTGACCGGTGCCGCAGCTTCGCTGATCTCCACACGTGGCATGGCCGCAAATTTAACTCCGGCGAAGGCGAGCAACGTCGTGCTTGTGCACGGGCTGTTCGCCGACGGCTCGTGCTGGTCCGAAGTGATAGCGCGATTGCAGGCGGCCGGCATCAACGCCACGGCCGTGCAACATCCGCTGACGACGCTGCCTGAGGCGGTGGCTTCGGCCCAGCGTGTGCTGGCGCGGCAGGATGGCCCGACGGTGCTGGTGGGTCATTCCTTTTCCGGGATGATCGTCACGGAGGCCGGTGTGCATCCGAACGTCTCCGCGCTCGTCTATGTGGCGGCGCGCGCGCCGGATGCGGGCGAGGACTATACGGCGCTCGCGAAGACCTATCCGACGCCACCGGCGTCCGCCGGGATCGTGTTCGACGGCGATGAAGGACGCCTTTCCGAGAAGGCTTTCCTTCACGATTTTGCCGGCGACCTGCCGGAAGCGAAGGCGAAGGTACTTTATGCGGTCCAAGAGCCGTTCCACAAAACTCTGCTCACCGGCAAGACCACGCACGCGGCCTGGCGATCGAAGCCGAGCTACTACGCGGTTTCAACCGATGACCGCACGATCAATCCGGACCTTGAGCGCTTCATGGCCAAGCGGATGGGCGCCAAGACCATCGAGGTGAAGGCAAGCCATCTCTCGCTGATCTCCCATCCCGACGAAATCACGCGGCTGATCCTCGAAGCCGCGGGACAGCAAGCCTGACGAACCCAGCACATGCACAGCACGAAAGGAGCAAGGAGCCATGAAACGCTTTGGATCTGCCACCTGGAACGGCGGCCTGCGTGAAGGCAAGGGCTCGGTCTCGACCGAGGACCGCACGATCAACCCGGACCTCGAACGCTTCATGGCCAAGCGGATGGGCGCCAAGACCAGATGAAGGCAAGTCACCTGTCGCTGATCTCGCAACCCGACGTGATCTCGCAGTTGATTATGGAGGCGGCTGGTCAGCG
>JBATYU010000421.1:0-5414 GCA_049674245.1 Bradyrhizobium sp.
CTCCAAAATGGTGCGGCCGCCGATGATGCGCATCGGCTTGTCGCCGCCTCCCATTCTGCGCGCCAGGCCGCCGGCCAGCAGCACGCCGGGAATCTCGCGCGCGCCGCTTGGCGTCGCGTCAATCGTCACCGGCTTCGCCCTTGCGCTTGTGCCGCGCGGATTCCTCCTCGACAAAGGCGAGGTTCTGGTCGTAGACGATGCGCTCTTCGCCCGACAGCGCGATGAATCGTTTGCCCCGCGTGCGCCCGACCAGCGTCAGCCCGACCTGCCGCGCCAGATCGACGCCCCAGGCGGTGAATCCAGAGCGCGAGACGAGGATTGGAATCCCCATCCGCACCGTCTTGATCACCATCTCCGACGTCAGCCGCCCCGTGGTGTAGAGGATCTTGTCGGCGGGATCGACGCCGTGGCGATAGATCCAGCCCGCGATCTTGTCGACAGCGTTGTGGCGGCCGACGTCCTCGGTGTAGCAGACAGGCTGGCCTTGCCTGCACAGCACGCAGCCATGGATGGCGCCGGCCTCGAGATAGAGCGAGGGCATGGTGTTGATCGCATGCGTCATCTGGTAGAGCCAGGACGTGCGCAGCTCGGCCTTCGGCAGCGCGACGCTTTCCACGGCTTCCAAGAGATCGCCGAACGCCGTGCCCTGCGCGCAGCCCGAAGTCTGCGTGCGCTTTTTCAGCTTGGCTTCGAAATTGGTGTGGTGCGCGGTGCGCACGACCACGACCTGCAAATCGTCGTCGTACTCGACCTCGTTGACGACGTCGTTATATTTCAGCATGTTCTGGTTGAGCAGGTAGCCGAGCGCGAGGTACTCCGGATAGTCGCCGATCGTCATCATGGTGACGATCTCCTGCGCGTTCAGGTACAGCGTCAGCGGCCGCTCCACCGGCACCCTGATCTCGACCTTGGCCCCGGTCTGGTCGATCCCCCTGACGCGCTCGGTCAGCCTCGGATCGTCCGGGTTCGGGACGATCAGAGGGACGGGGGCTTTTTCGATCTTCATCATGGCGGCTAGGTTAGCATGACTTTATCTACCGACCGATATAAAGCTTGTCGGAGCAAGAACAATGCGGCCACGCCGTCATTGCGAGGAGCAAAGCGACGAAGCAATCCAGGTCCTTGCCGTATTTCTGGATTGCTTCCGCGGAGCCTGCCATCGGGCGCGCATTCGCGCGGCCCGTTGGCTCGCAATGACGGCTAGGAGTGTGACTTCCGGAGAAAGAAATGAAAGTGATTGGGCTCGCGGGATGGAGCGGCGCCGGCAAGACCACGCTCTTGAAGCGCGTCATCCCGCATTTGCTCAATGAAGGCCTGCGCGTGTCCGTGATCAAGCACGCCCACCACGAATTCGACGTCGACATTCCCGGCAAGGATTCGTGGGTGCATCGCCAGTCCGGCGCGACCGAAGTGCTGGTGTCTTCGAGTAGGCGCTGGGCGTTGATGCATGAACTGCGCGGCGCCGCCGAACCGCGGCTGCCTGAATTGCTCAAAAAGATGTCGCGGGTCGAACTCGTCATCGTCGAGGGTTTCAAGCGCGAGCCGCATCGCAAGGTCGAAGTGTATCGCGCCGCCAACCAAAAGCCGCTGCTATTCCCCGACGATCCCGGCGTGGTCGGCATTGCGACCGACACGAGAGTTGAAACCACGCTTCCGACCGCCCATCTCGATGATGTCGCCGCCGTCGCCGCCTTGCTGCAGAAATCGGCGATATCGGTCGAGGAAGTGTTGGCCAAGAGCGAGGTTTGATCGGCAAGATGGCGCAATTGTCCGACGATTGCTTTGCCTTCGGTGGGCCGATGATGTCGGTCGATGAGGCCGTCGCCATCATCGCGGCAAAGGTGACGGCGGTGCGGGAGGTTGAGAGCGTCGCGCTCACTGAAGCCGACGGACGCATCCTTGCCCACGATATCTCGGCGCCGCTGCCGCTGCCGCCGTTCACCAATTCCGCGGTCGACGGCTTTGCGGTAGCAAGCCGCGATCTGCCGCAAGGCAAAGAGCAGCGATTTCCGGTCACGGGGCGCGTGCAGGCCGGCGCCTCGGCGCCGGCGCCGCTCAAACCCGGCCATGCGATGCGGATCTTCACCGGCGCACCGATGCCGGAAGGTGCCGATACCGTGTTCATGCAGGAAGATGTCCACCTCGAAGACGGCAATGTCGTTCTTCCCGCGGGCTTAAGGCGCGGCGCCAATGTCCGCCCCGCCGGCGAGGATATCCCCTTGGGCCATGTGGCTCTAAAGGCCGGCAAAAGGCTGCGGCCGCAGGATGTCGCGCTTGCGGCTGCCTTCGGGCTGACGAAAATCGTGGCGAACCGGCGCATCCGCGTCGCGGTATTTTCGACCGGCAACGAACTGGTGTCGCCGGGAGAGGAGCGCGCGGCGGCGCAGCTCTTCGACTCCAACCGTTTCATGCTGATGGCGATGCTCGTGCGCCTCGGCTGCGATGTCAGCGATTTCGGAATCCTGCGGGACGAGCGCGCTTCGCTCGCGAGCGCCCTCAAGAAAGTCGCAGGCGACCACGATCTCATTCTCACCACCGGCGGCGTCTCCACCGGTGAAGAGGATCACCTCAGAGCCGGCGTTGAAAGCGCTGGTTCGCTCGTATTGTGGCGGATGGCAATCAAGCCGGGGCGTCCCGTCGCCATGGGCATCATCGGCGGTACGCCGCTGATCGGCCTGCCTGGAAATCCGGTCGCGAGCTTTGTCACCTTCGTCCACGTGGTGCGGCCGACCGTGCTGGCGCTCTTGGGGGCCGCGCAAGAGCCGCTCGTTCCGATGCCGGTGCGGGCCGCCTTCAGCTACAAGAAGAAGATCGGCCGCCGCGAATATGTCCGCGTCACCTTGCGCAAAACGAACGACGGCGTGCTGGAAGCGATCAAATTTCCGCGCGAGGGCGCGGGGCTGTTGTCGTCGCTGGTGGATACCCACGGGCTGGTCGAACTCGGCGAAGCCGTGACGCAAGTCGAGCCGGGCCAGACGGTTGGGTTTTTGGGTTACGCAAATCTTGCGTGAACTATTAATCTTTTTTGACGCGGTTTCTTTACGCAAACCAACCACTACTCAAATGCGGGGCAGGTTTTCGCTTGAAAGCGCCCACCCGTTGACGATACAAACCAGCTTCGTCATGTTCGAGACATGACCACGACAAAATTGGACCTTACCGGTCTCAAATGTCCTTTGCCGGCGTTGAAGACGCGCAAGGCGCTGAAGGGGATCACATCCGGTGATTTCCTCGAGGTGCACTGCAGCGATCCGCTGTCGGTGATCGATATTCCGAACCTGATCCGGGAAACCGGGGACAAGGTCGAGATCACGGAGCGAAACGAAAGCCGCATCGTGTTTTTGATCCAGAAAACAATGGGCCGATAGAAAAACCGGTGGCCTGTTGCCCGCGGTCAGATAAACGCTCTGGTTGACACCTACCATTTTCCTATCGACACATGTGCCGCGTTCTGTCCCAATTCATGATCTCCGCAGGGACGCGGAGGTTGAGTCCTGCCTCCGGCCTAATGGGCGTCCGGCATATCTCATATCTGAAGTCAGGTCTTACAATGGCTTACGGGCAATAATGGCTTATGGGCATAAGTTGTTGGGGCAGGTGTTGAATCCTTTTGGATGCGCTTTGGCGATCCCGGCGCATTCGGAAGGATTTGCTGCGGAGCGGCAAGGTGGACGCTGATGGGCGTGGGACGACGGGATCGAGGACCGCAGGCTATCCGGCAGGGATCGGCTGCAGGGGAGGATTGAATGGCTACCATTGAAGGCGCGGGAACGATGTCCGGGGACGGGCTCGGAATTCTCGATCGCGAGCACACCATTGCAAAGGCCGGCTTCAACCGCTGGCTGGTGCCACCCGCTGCGCTTTGCATTCACCTGTGCATCGGCATGGCCTATGGCTTTTCCGTGTTCTGGCTGCCGCTGTCGCGCGCCATCGGGTTGAGCGCGCCGAAGGCCTGTCCCGATATCTCACTGTTCCAGGAACTATTCACCACCACCTGCGACTGGAAGGTCGCCAGCATGGGCTGGATGTTCACGCTGTTCTTCGTGCTGCTTGGCGTCTCGGCCGCGATCTGGGGTGGCTGGCTGGAGCGGGTCGGGCCGCGCAAGGCCGGCGTCGTCGCGGCGTTGTGCTGGGGCGGCGGCCTCCTGATTGGAGCCTTCGGCGTCTACGTCCATCAGCTCTGGATCATGTGGCTGGGGGCCGGCGTGATCGGCGGCGTCGGTCTTGGTCTCGGTTACATTTCCCCGGTCTCCACCCTGATCAAATGGTTCCCCGATCATCGCGGCATGGCGACCGGTTTTGCCATCGCTGGCTTCGGCGGTGGTGCCATGATCGGCGCGCCGCTGGCGAACTTGCTGATCAACTACTTCAAGACTCCCACCTCGGTCGGGGTCTGGGAAACCTTCGCCACCATGGGCGTGATCTATTTCGTCTTCATGATGATCGGTGCCTTCGCCTATCGGGTTTCGCCGGTCGGCTGGCGTCCCGACGGTTGGACACCGCCGAGCGAAAAAAAGACGATGATCTCGGAGCATAACGTTCACCTCAACAACGCGCACAAGACGCCGCAGTTCTGGCTGATCTGGGGGGTGCTCTGTTTGAACGTGTCGGCCGGCATCGGCGTGATCGGCATGGCCTCGCCGATGCTGCAGGAGATTTTTGCGGGCAAGCTGATCGGATTGCCGAACGTCGGCTTCAATGCGCTCGACGCCTCGCAAAAGGTGACCATCGCCGCGATCGCGGCCGGCTTTGCCGGTCTGCTGTCGCTGTTCAACATCGGCGGACGGGTGTTCTGGGCGTCGCTGTCGGACTATATCGGCCGCAAGAACACCTATTTCTGCTTCTTCCTGCTCGGCATTGCGCTGTACGCGCTGGCGCCGACCTTCGCGGCGATGGGCTCGAAGCTGCTGTTTGTCTCTGCCTTCTGCATCATCTTGTCGATGTATGGCGGCGGCTTCGCCACAGTGCCGGCTTACCTCGCCGACATGTTCGGCACGCAGTTCGTCGGCGCCATCCATGGGCGGCTGCTGACGGCGTGGTCGACCGCCGGCATCATCGGTCCGGTGGTGGTGAACTACATCCGCGAGTTCCAGCTCGCAGCCGGCGTTCCGCGCGATCAGCTCTACAACACCACGATGTACATCCTGTGTGCGATGCTGATCGCAGGGCTGATCTGCAATTATCTGATCAAGCCGGTCGATCCGAAGTGGCACATGAGTGCCGCCGAGGTCGCCGGGTTGCAGGCGGCGAGCGCGAAGAACGCGGCGGCGGTGCAGACCGGCTCGTTCGGCATCGACAGGGGCGGCTTCGACGTCAAGGCCGCGCTATTCTGGGCCTTCGTCGGTATCCCGCTCGCCTGGGGTGTCTGGAAGACGCTGGAAAGCGCGGTCAAGATACTCTGATCGAACAACGCG
>JBATYU010000422.1:0-13212 GCA_049674245.1 Bradyrhizobium sp.
CCGCCGAACTGATCGTTACGAAGCGGCGCGGCCGTTTCGGGGGCGCGGATAAGGATCAGCCCGCCCCCAGCGCAACCGCGATGTTGTAGGTCGCTAGACTCGCCGCATAGGCGAGCGCGAGCATATAGCCGAAGGTGACCGCCATCCATCTCCAGCTCCCGGTCTCGCGACGGATCACGGCGAGCGTGGAGGCGCATTGCGGAGCAAAGATGTACCAGGCGAGCAACGACAGCGCGGTGGCGAGGCTCCATTTGGTCGCCAGCACCTGCCCGATCTGGGCCGCGGCCTCCTTGCCGCCTTCGATCGCATAGACTGTGCCAAGTGCGGCGACCGCGACTTCGCGCGCGGCCATGCCCGGGATCAGCGCCACCGCGATCTGCCAGTTGAATCCGAGCGGCGACAATAGCGGCGCGATCGCCTTGCCGATCATTGCGGCGAGGCTGAAGTTGATCGCAGGTTCGGTGGCGCCGGCCGGGGCTAACGGAAACGACGCCAAGAACCAGATCAGCACCATCATCAAGAAAATCGTGGTGCCGGCGCGCTGCAGGAACATTTTTGCCCTTGTGTAGACGCCGATCGCGATGCTCTTGAGGCGCGGCATCTTGTAATCGGGCAATTCCAGCATGAACGGCGCCGGCGCGTAGTCGCGCAGCATCAAGAATTTGATCAGGAACGATACGCCCAGCGCGCTGACGATGCCGGCGGCATAAAGCCCGAACATGACCAACCCCTGCAGATTGACCCAGCCCCAGATCAGCTTTGCGGGAATAAAGGCGGAAATGATCAGCGTATAGACGGGAATGCGCGCCGAGCAGGTCATCAGCGGCGCGATCAGGATGGTGGTGAGGCGGTCGCGGCGATTGTCGATGACCCGTGTCGCCATGATGCCGGGGATGGCGCAGGCGAAGCTCGACAGCAGCGGAATAAAGGCGCGGCCGTGCAGGCCGGCGCCGCCCATGATGCGGTCCATCAGGAAGGCCGCGCGGGCCATGTAACCGAGATCCTCGAGCAGCAATATGAACAGGAAGATGATGATGATCTGCGGCAGGAACACGATGACGCTGCCGACGCCGGAGATCACCCCGTTCTGCAGGAAGCTTTGCAGCAGGCCCGCGGGCAGGGTGTCGTGAACAAATTGTCCGGCCGCTTCGAACGCCGATGACAACAGTTCCATCAGCGGCTGCGCCCAGGCGAACACCGCCTGGAACATCACGAACAACAGCAGCATCAGGATCGCGAGCCCGGCCACCGGGTGCAGCACGATCGCGTCGATCCGAGCGGTCCAGGTATCGGGTCGCGCCGGCAGACTGACGGTGTTTGCGATGATGCGGTCGGCCTCGCGCTGGGTGGTGCGCAACTGGGCGACCGTGAGCGGCTCCCAGAGATTTGGCCGATGCGGCAACGGCGTTTGGATCAGGATGTCGTCGGTGAGGCGCAACAGATCGGCGGTGCCGCCCTTGCGCACGGCGATCGATGTGACGACGGGAATGCCGAGCGCTTCCGCAAGATGCGGAACATCGACGGTGACGCCGCGCCGGCTGGCGATATCGAACATATTGAGCACCAGCGCCAGCGGACGGCCGGTGTTCTTGAGCTCAAGCACGAGGCGGATGGTCAGCCGCAGATTGGTGGAATCGGCCACGCACAGCACGAGGTCGGGCAGCGCCTCGCCCTTGGTGCGCCCGAGCACGACGTCGCGGGTGATCTCCTCGTCCGGGCTGCGGCCGCGCAGCGAATAGGTGCCGGGCAGGTCGACCAGCGACACCTGACGTCCCTTTGGCGTGACGAACGATCCCTCCTTGCGCTCGACCGTCACGCCCGGATAGTTCGCGACCTTTTGGCGGCTGCCGGTGAGCGCATTGAACAGCGCGGTCTTGCCGCTGTTCGGCGTGCCCACCAGGGCCAGATGCATCAGCGCAGCTTCCATGGCATCAAGATCCGGTCGCGTCAGGCAACGATGACCGCCATGGCTTCACGCCTGCGCACGGCGATCGTGACGTTCTCGACGCGAACCGCGATCGGATCGCGCCCGACGATGCCCTGGTGGAGCACCTCGACCCTGGCACCCTCGACGAAGCCGAGCTCGATCAGGCGGCTTTCGAGTTCCGCGTCCGGCAGCGCCGAGCCCGCGCTGCCGGCGTTGAGATGTAGAATCACGCCGGAATAGCCAGGGCTGGCCAGCCCCAGCGGCATTTGCGCCCGTGCATGGTTATTTTCGGTCATGATCTGTATTTTCAACTGCGGACCAGCCGGTCAAGCGCAGCCGATACAATGTGGCTTTACCTTAGAGCGATTATAAATGCGTCATCGTTCACCTCGCGCCGACAGCGGAAAATCGCCCAACCGGAAATCATCAAAGGGAAATCGTCACGGGAATGTTGGCGTCGAAACGGGGTTTACACCGAATGGTCCGATTCTAACGTTCGCATCCGGCGAAATCGCTCAACGGCAAAACAGGAGGCACGCGTGATCAAATCAGCGATCAAGGTGGTGACACTGACGGTTTTTTTCATGGCGCTGATCGCAGCGCCCCCGGTTGTTCCGGTATTTGCCGCCGGCGGCGGCGGCGGCGGCGGAGGGCCTCCTGGAGAAGACCTCATGCGTCCCGCTCCCCCACCGCCAGCACCGGACAGCAAAGCTCGCCATACCAACCGCAAAACCAAGCAGAAGCAGCCCGGCAAACAGTCGCTGTTCGACGATCCCGCCTTTGCGCGGGGGTATCGCGCCGCCTATGCGACGATCTATGACCGCAACGACTATGGTGCGGCCATCGAGCAGCTCAAGGCGCTCGGCCATGACGATTACGCCAACGTCGCTAATTTGATCGGCTATTCCTATCGCAAGCTCGGCGACTACAGGCTCTCGCAGATCTGGTACGAGCGTGCGCTCAAGTCCGATCCGAACCATGTGCTGACCTGGCAGTATTACGGTCTGTGGCAGATCGAGCAGGGCAACCGCGAGCAGGCACAATACCACTTGAGCCGGATCGCCGCGATTTGCGGAACCGATTGTGAGCATTATCGCTCACTGGCTGCGGCACTCGAGCAGCCGCCGGGCACGGGCCTCGTTTACTGATCGCTGATATCGGTCTGTGCAGCGGTGCTGCGGGCGCGCCTCCTGGCGGACGCGCCCGCGCATTTTGCGAATCCGAAAACGATTCAGCTCTGCGGCTTTAGATCCGGCACGGCGGATGCGGCGCGGCTCTTGAAATAGTCCAGCACGAACAGGCGAATTGCCGAAGACAGATTGCCCTGCTGGCGATTGCTGTCGATCTCGCCCACCAGTTCGGACAACGTCATGTCGCGGAGCCCGGAGATTTCCTTCATGCCGTTCCAGAACGCCTCTTCGAGGCTGACGCTGGTCTTGTGACCTCCGACGACAATCGAGCGCTTCACGACCGGCGATTTCATGGCGCGTCCTCGCCCTCGATCCGGTGCTGATCGAGCAGGTCGCGCGCGCGCTTGGCGCGTTCGGCATCACGGCCCCGTTCGGACTTGGTGCGGCCGAACCGCGCGCGATTCGCATCGGCCTGTTTCGCCGATTGCGCGCGCTCGCCACGCTTCTTGAATCGCTTTAAGTTGACTACATCCCCCACGCCTGCCTCCGTCATCCAGCGGCCGCGAGGCGCAATAACTTGTTACGATGAAAGGAGTGGCCGCGCTGTGCGCCGGCAGACCCGATCGTCATGCAAAAACCCCTGTTAATCGCCCTCTGATAGCATCAAAAAATGAATTTCGCTCTGCGAAAATGAATTATTTTGTGCACTACCATGCGGCAGCGCATCGGCGATAGATCCTCGGTATCAGTCTTAGGTGTTATGACGGATAATTATTTCACCCGTACTTCTACGGATTCGCGCCGCTTTATGTTCATCCAGGGCGTGTCATTTTGTCGGGCTGCACCAGACGGTCGAACTCCGCTGCCGACACAAACCCAAGCCGCACCGCCTCTTCTTTCAATGTTGTGCCGCGGGCGTGCGCCGATTTGGCGACCTTCGCGGCGTTATCGTAGCCGATTTTCGGCGCGAGTGCGGTCACCAGCATCAGCGAACGCTCCATCAATTCACGGATGCGCTTTTCGTCGGCGCGTATGCCCGCCACGCAATGCTCGGTAAACGAGCGCGCGACATCCGCGAGTAGTTGAATGGAATGCATCATACAATATGCCAGTAGCGGCTTGTAGACGTTCAGTTCGAAGTGCCCCTGGCTGCCCGCGATCGTGATGGCCGTGTGATTGCCGAACACCTCGCAGCAAACCATGGTGACGGCCTCGCATTGCGTCGGATTGACCTTGCCCGGCATGATGGAGGAGCCGGGTTCGTTTTCCGGCAGGATCAGTTCGCCAAGGCCGGAACGCGGACCCGAGGCCAATAGCCGGATGTCGTTGGCGATCTTGAACAGGCCGGTCGCGGCCGAGTTGATGGCGCCGTGCGCGAAGACGTAAGCGTCGTTGGAAGCCAGCGCCTCGAATTTGTTGGCAGCGCTTGTGAAGGGCAACTTGGTGAATTTGGCGACGTGTTTGGCGAACAGTCTTGCGAATCTCGGTTTCGAATTGAGCCCGGTTCCGACCGCGGTGCCGCCTTGCGCCAGCGCCAACAGATCCTTCCCCGCCACGCGCAGCCGCGCGATGCCGCTTTCGACCTGCGCGGCATAGCCGGAAAATTCCTGGCCCAATGTCAGCGGCGTCGCGTCCTGGGTATGGGTGCGGCCGATCTTGACGATGTTGGCGAACGCCTTTTCCTTTTTGCGCAGCGCGCCAAGCAGTTCGCTGAGCGCCGGAATGAGATCGGCGATGATGGCTACCGTGGCGGCGATATGCATGGCGGTCGGAAATGAATCGTTCGACGACTGGCTCATGTTGACGTGATCGTTTGGATGAACCGGCTTTTTCGCACCGAGTTCTCCGCCCAAAAGTTCATTGGCGCGGTTGGCGATCACCTCATTGAGATTCATGTTGGTCTGGGTGCCGGACCCGGTCTGCCACACCACCAGCGGAAAATGATCGTCGAGCTTGCCGTCGATCACCTCGCGCGCGGCGCGGGCGATCGCACTGGCGCGGCGCTGGTCGAGCAATCCCAGCTCGCGGTTGGTCGCGGCCGCAGCGAGCTTGACGATGCCGAGCGCGTGAATGATTGCGATCGGCATCCGGTCATGGCCGATGCGGAAATTCTGTCTGGAGCGTTCGGTCTGCGCGCCCCAATAGCGGTCGGCGGGAACCTCGATCGGGCCGAAGCTGTCGGTCTCGGTGCGGGTGGATTTTTGTCGCGATGGGAGTTCTGATCGAGCCATGCGGGAGGTCCATTGCGCCGCGAGGCGTGCATCCTACAGGGTCGCGGAACTTCTCGCGCGCCGATTATTTCTTGCGGAAGCGATCCAGTCGCACGACTTCGGCGCCCTCGCTCGGTTTCTCCGGCTCGTCCTTGCTGCTCTCAGGCTCTGGCGCAGCCGCGGTCGGGGCCGAAGCGGAGGGGGTCGCTGGAAGGTTGCTCGCGGGAAGGTTGGTGGCCGCGGTCTCGGCGGCGGCATCGGACGGTTCGAACTGCAGGCCGAATTGCACGGAGGGATCGAAGAAGCTCTTGATCGAATTGAACGGCACCACTAGGCGTTCCGGAACGCCGCCGAACGACAGGCCGACTTCGAACCTATCCTCCGTGACCACCAGATCCCAGAACTGGTGCTGCAGGATGATCGTCATCTCCTCCGGATATTGCGCGAGCAGGCGCGGCGAAAGTTTCACGCCCTCCGCGGTCGACAGGAACGTGATGAAGAAATGATGTTCGCCCGGCAACCCATGCGCGGCGGCATCCGTCAACACCTGGCGCAACACCCCGCGGAGCGCGTCACGCGCCAGCACATCGTATCGGATATGATCGGTCGCCATCGTCGTCCTGTGTCGTCGTCCTGTGTCGTCGTCCCGCGGTCGCATGCTGCCCGGCGCATCGGTTGCGGTGCCCAAGGCCCGACTCGCCTATTGTCGCCATGCTACTCCGGCGGGGGGGCGCGGTCAGCAGGCATCATCGGTGCAAATTACGGCGCAGCACATCCGGAGCGGGCGCGTGCAGATGAAGTGGAGGCTTCTGTTGCCAGGTGCCTCCGAACCCCGCCTAACGGAGCTTAACCCGCTAGGACTTCAGAATGGTCTTTCAAACTGCGTTACGCAGCCTGAGCAACCGGAGCATAGTTGTCGTTTGCAACTATTGCATAGCCCGATAACGGCGGAACAATACCGGGAAAAAACACGCCCTTTACGCCCTCGTCGATCCTGTTTCGCCCCCGCCGAAACCCGCCAAATAGGGCTGATTTCGGGTTTTGGTGGAGGCGCCGGGTGCTGCCCCCGGGTCCGAATGGTTTATTGCGACGGCACTTTATTTCCATAGCCGGCAAGCCGGCAGCTCTAATATAGGGGGCAAAAGTTGAGAAAAACAGTGCCCCAATAGGCTCATACCGGAACGGTACACGCCGAATTGGCTTGGCCCTGGCTTGGCCACCGCCTTAAATCTCGACAATGTCCCCGGATTCGCCGCCCGCTGCCGTCCCCGCATCCGGAAATCTCCCCTTCCGTCATAAGATCCCCGCCTCGGCTGGCTGAGCCGTTTGTGGCGTTCGCCAAAATGTCGCTCGACGGCTTTGGCGGCGTGCTGGTCTGGGCGCGGCGCGGCATTGTCGACCCCCTACCGTTGGATGACAGCGGACGATTCAACTTTGCGCTGTGCCATTTCCTGCGTGAACCGAACATCGTCAGTTGTCCGTTGTGTTCGGCTCGCGCATCCGCGGCATTGCCGGGGGTATTGCCGCCTTTGCCGGACTGTTCGCGCCGCCCATGCCGATCATGATGTTGCTGGCCAGGGGGTTTTTGAGTTTCGCTGGCGTTATTTGACGGAAATCGCTAGGCAGGATGACAGTAGCGGGGCGCTATCGGAGCAGAACGGGGGCGGAAAGCCCAATGTCCGGGGAGAGTTCGATGAGTGATACGCCGAGCAACGGCGCGGCCAAATCCATCACGCCGAAATGGATACGTGGCCCGCAGGATTTTGTCGGCGGGATAGCGTTGATCGCGATCGCGCTGTTCGCCTTGTGGGCTTCAAGCGATCTGCAGGGCATGCATGGATTTTCATTTGGAGCCGGAACCGTGCCCCGGATGTTTGCGGTTCTGTTGCTTGGGTTAGGCATCGCAGTGACAGTCGTCGGTCTTTTGACCGAGGGCGCGCATTTGGCGACCTATGCCTGGCGGGGTCCGCTTTTCGTCTCGCTGTCGATTCTTTCGTTTGCCATCACGATCCGCCCGCTAGGTCTGGTGATTTCGGCGTTCCTCACCTTCATGGTTGCCGCGCTGGGAACGCACGAGACAAGGTGGAAGGAAACCACCATCGTTGGCATCGTGCTGACCGCATTCTGCAGTTTCCTTTTTCCTTACGCGCTAGGGCTGCCGATGCAGCTCTGGCCCCGCTTCCTGGTTCAGTGAGGGGCGATGACCGATCTCTTTTCCAATCTCGCGCTCGGCTTCCATGTCGTGTTCCAGTTCGTGCCGTGGTCGCCAGCGTGGCTCGGTGGCGTCTCGATCCCGATCCCGGCCAACATTTTGCTCTGTCTGATCGGCGCGCTGGTCGGCACGCTGGTCGGCGTGTTGCCCGGCATCGGCACCATCGCGACCGTGGCGATGCTGTTGCCCATCACCTTCGGCCTGCCGCCGGTCGGCGCCCTGATCATGCTCGCAGGCATTTATTACGGCGCGCAATATGGCGGTTCGACCACGTCGATCCTGGTCAATATTCCCGGCGAGGCGACATCGGTGGTGACGACGCTCGACGGCTTCCAGATGGCCAAACAGGGCCGCGCCGGTCCGGCACTCGCGATCGCCGCGATCGGGTCGTTCTTCGCCGGCTGCGTCTCGACCGTTTTGATCGCCGTGCTCGGCGCGCCGTTGACCAAACTCGCGCTGGCGTTCGGACCGGCCGAATATTTCTCGCTGATGGTGCTGGGCCTGATCTTCGCGACGGTGCTGGCTAAGGGATCGATCCTGAAAGCCATTGCGATGATTGTGTTCGGTTTGCTGCTGTCGATGGTCGGGTCTGACATCGAGACCGGCGCCTCGCGCATGGCGTTCAACGTTCCGGAGCTCGCCGACGGTCTTGGTTTTGCCACGGTGGCAATGGGCGTGTTCGGATTTGCGGAAATCATCCGCAACCTCGACGCCGGCGCCGAGATGGACCGCGATCTCGTGCAGCAGAAGATCACCGGGCTGATGCCGACCAAAAAGGATATGATCGATTCCGCGCCGGCTATCGTCCGCGGCACGATCCTGGGATCGATCCTCGGCATCCTGCCGGGCGGTGGCGCCGTCATCGCTTCGTTCGCGGCCTATACGTTCGAGAAGAAGATCGCGAAGGATCCCTCGCGGTTCGGCCGCGGCGCGATCGAAGGCGTTGCTGCGCCGGAGAGCGCCAATAACGCGGCGGCGCAGACCTCGTTCATCCCGCTCTTGACGCTCGGCATTCCGCCGAACGCGGTAATGGCGCTGATGGTCGGCGCCATGACCATTCACGGCATCGTGCCGGGGCCGCAGGTGATGCAGAAGCAGCCCGAGCTCGTCTGGGGCATGATCGCCTCGATGTGGGTCGGCAATCTGATGCTGATCATCATCAACCTGCCGCTGGTCGGCGTCTGGGTGCGGTTGCTGCGAGTGCCGTATCGCCTGATGTTTCCGTCGATCGTGATCTTTTGCGCGATCGGCATCTACTCCATCAACAACGCGCCCGTGGACGTCATACTCGCCGGTGCGTTCGGACTGCTCGGCTATTGGCTGATCAAGCATGAATTCGAGCCGGCGCCGCTCCTGCTCGGCATGGTGCTGGGGCCGCTGATGGAGGAAAATTTGCGCCGCGCGCTGTTGATCTCGCGCGGCGACTGGACGGTTTTCCTGACCCGTCCGCTCTCGGCAGTGCTGATGGCAGGCGCGGCCGCGCTCCTGGTGCTGGCGGTGCTGCCGACCTTGCGCAAGAAACGCGACGAAGTATTCGTAGAATCCGAAGGTTGAGGGGTTTGGCCAAAAGCCCGCAAGAACCAAGGGCGGAACGCAGGTTCCGCCCTTGCCGTTTGCAGGTAAGACATCCATTTTTCGGGGTATAATCAATCGCAAAAGACGAGTCGCCGCTAGCCATCGACCGGACGCTCGTTAAGTTCGTCTCCCAGCAGGCCCAAAGCGCGACCATGAATCAGTATCACGATCTGCTCGAACGGATTCTCTCGGACGGCGCGGAAAAGGGTGACCGCACCGGCACCGGCACGCTGTCGATCTTCGGCCACCAGATGCGCTTCAATCTGGCGTCGGGATTTCCGATGCTGACCACCAAGAAGCTGCCGCTGAAATCGATCGTGCATGAACTGCTGTGGTTTCTCGCCGGCGACACCAACATCAAATATCTCAGGGACAATGGCGTTTCGATCTGGGACGAATGGGCCGACGCCAACGGCGATCTCGGCCCGGTCTACGGATCGCAATGGCGCTCCTGGCCGGCGCCGGATGGGCGCAGCATCGACCAGATTTCAAACGTCATCGACATGATCAAGCGCAATCCGGATTCGCGCCGCCTGATCGTCAGCGCATGGAATCCGGCCGACGTCGACAAGATGGCGCTGCCGCCATGCCACTGCCTGTTCCAGTTCTATGTCGCCGGCGGCAGGCTGTCGTGCCAGCTCTACCAGCGCTCGGGCGACGTGTTTCTCGGCGTGCCCTTCAATATCGCCTCCTATGCGCTGCTGACCATGATGGTGGCGCAGGTGACGGATCTGAAGCCCGGCGATTTCGTGCACTCGCTCGGCGATGCCCACCTTTATTCCAACCACCTCGATCAGGCGCGCCTGCAGCTGACGCGCCCGACGCGGCCCTTGCCGGTGATGAAGATCAATCCCGACGTGAAGGACATCTTCTCGTTCCGTTACGAGGACTTCGTGCTCGAGGGCTATGATCCGCACCCGCACATCAAGGCCGAGGTCGCGGTGTGAGCGGTTGAATGTCCCTCAATATCCGCCGCGCGCGCCGCGATGAAGCAGGCCTTGTCCTCTCCTTGATTCGCGAACTCGCCGAGTACGAGAAACTGCTCCACGAAGTCGAAGCCACCGAGGCCATGATCGCCGAAGCACTGTTCGGTCACAATCCGCGGCTGTTTTGCGAGATCGCCGAGTGGGACGGCGAAGCGGCCGGCTTCGCGGTCTGGTTCGTCAACTTCTCAACCTTCTCTGGCCGCTCGGGGATCTATCTGGAGGACCTGTTCGTGCGCCCGGCGTTGCGCGGCAAGGGCATGGGCAAGGCGCTGCTGGTGCATCTCGCCCGGGAATGCCTGGCGAACGGTTGGTCGCGCCTGCAATGGTCGGTGCTGGATTGGAATACGCCGTCGATCGAATTCTACCAATCGCTTGGCGCGGTCTTGATGGACGAGTGGACGGTATGCCGGGTCGATGGTGCGGCGCTGATGGCGCTGGCGCGAGGGGAGCGCTGATGGAAGTTGTGCTGATCGCGGCGGTTGCCGACAATGGCGTGATCGGCGCACATGGCGCGATCCCGTGGCGGCTGAAATCGGACATGCAACGCCTCAAGGCGATGACGATCGGAAAGCCGGTGGTGATGGGCCGCAAAACCTTCATGTCGTTGCGCCGGCCGCTTCCCGGACGAACCAATATCGTCGTCACGCGCGATCGCCACTTTCGCGCCGACGGAGCGGTGGTGGCGACGTCGCTCGCGGTTGCTCGCGCGGTGGCGCTGGGCGATGCACTGCGGCGCTCGGTCGCGGAAGTCGCCGTGATCGGCGGCGCCGAAGTCTATGCGCAGTGGATGGATATCGCCGACCGGCTTGAAGTTACCGAAGTTCACGCCCGGCCGGAGGGCGATACATCTTTTCCCGCAATCGATGCGGCGGAATGGCAAGAGCTGGCGCGCGTCCAAAATCCGGCCGGGCCCGACGACAGCGCGGCATTTTCCTATGTGACATATCGCCGGCGGCAGCCACATTAACCGCATTTCCTAATGTTTACATTGACAAAAGCCGGCTCAGGCATAGCTCCTTTTGACCATAAGCTTGCGTTGTAAGGGCCGAGGCCGTCCCGTATAAGCCTGCCGATATGCGGGGACTTGGGGCATCTTGACCCCGAGGGCCTCGCGGAGGAGAGCGTCAATGCCGTGGAAGAATCAGGGCGGTGGCCCATGGGGCTCGGGTCCGAAAGGGCCGTGGGGAAGCGGCCCGCAACCGGTCGGGCCGAGGCCGCCCGATCTTGAAGACCTGCTGCGGCGCGGCCAGGACCGGCTGCAGCAGCTTTTGCCCGGCGGCTATTTTTCCGGCCTCGGCATCGCGCTAATCCTGGTTGGCGCGCTCGTGATCTGGGCCATATCCGGCTTTTACCGCGTACAGTCCGAAGAACTCGGCATCGTGCTGCGCTTCGGTAAATATGTGCGCGATGCGCAACCGGGATTGAATTATCATCTGCCCTATCCGATCGAGACCGTGCTGCTGCCGAAGGCGCTGCGCGTTTCCACCATCTCTATCGGCATGACGCTGATCGATGATCCGGCGCGCCGCGGCAGGACCATGCGCGACGTGCCGGAAGAGAGCCTGATGCTGACGGGCGACGAGAACATCGTCGACGTCGATTTCACGGTGTTGTGGCGCATCAAGCCGAAAGGCGTCGCCGATTTCCTGTTCAACATCCAAAATCCCGAAGGCACCGTGAAGGCGGTCGCGGAAAGTGCGATGCGCGAGGCAGTTGGCAAAGCCAACATCCAGCCGGTCCTCACCGGCGCGCGCACCACCACGGAAGCCAGCGTGCAGGAATTGATGCAGAAGACGCTCGACAATTACGGTTCGGGCATCCTGGTGCAGCAGGTGCAGATGCAGAAGGTCGATCCGCCGGCGCAGGTGATCGATTCGTTCCGTGACGTGCAGGCGGCGCGCGCCGATCTCGAGCGCTTGCAGAACGAGGCGCAGACCTATGCCAATCGCGTCGTTCCCGATGCCAAGGGGCGCGCCGCGCAGATCCTCCAGGTCGCCGAAGGTTACAAGCAGCAGGCCGTCGCCGAAGCCAAGGGCCAGAGCGCGCGCTTCCTGAAGGTCTATGACGAATACAAGAAGGCGCCTGACGTCACGCGGGAACGGATTTATCTCGAAACCATGGAGCGCGTGCTCGGCGGCTCCGAGAAGCTCGTCTATGACGGCGGCTCTTCAGGGCAGGGTGTTGTGCCATACCTGCCGCTGAACGAGCTGACGCCGCGCCGGCCGGCAGCGCCCACAACGGGTCAGCCGCAGCAGCAGAGCGGAGGCACGCGATGAGGTCTCCGGTCACTGGAATTGTCGCGCTGTTTTTGCTGTTGGTCGCCTTGATCGTCGGTTACAGCTCGGTCTTCGCGGTTCAGCAGACCGAACAGGCGCTGGTCGTGCGATTGGGCAAGCCGGTTGACGTCGTCACCGAGCCGGGCCTGCACTTCAAGGCGCCGTTCATCGACACGGTAATCGCCATCGACAAACGCATCCTCGATCTGGAAAATCCGTCGCAGGAAGTGATCGCTTCCGACCAGAAGCGGCTGGTGGTCGACGCCTTCGCCCGCTATCGCATCAAGGACGCGTTGCACTTCTATCAGAGCGTCGGCTCGATCCAGGCCGCCAACATACAGCTCACCACGCTGTTGAACGCCTCGCTGCGCCGGGTACTCGGCGAGGTCACCTTCATCCAGGTGGTGCGGGACGAGCGCGAAGCGTTGATGGCGCGGATCCGCGACCAGCTCGATCATGAAGCCGACGGTTACGGCATCCAGGTGGTTGACGTGCGCATCCGCCGTGCCGACCTGCCGGAGCAGAACAGCCAGGCGGTCTACCAGCGTATGCAGACCGAGCGGCAGCGCGAGGCCGCCGAGTTTCGCGCGCAAGGCGGCCAGAAGGCGCAGGAGATCCGCTCCAACGCCGATCGCGAAGCGACCGTCATCGTGGCGGAAGCCAACTCCACCGCGGAGCAAACGCGCGGCGCGGGCGACGCCGAACGCAACCGGCTATTCGCCGAGGCCTACGGCAAGGATCCGGATTTCTTCGCGTTCTACCGTTCGATGACGGCCTATGAGAATGGGCTGAAGAGCAGCGATACCCGGTTCCTGCTGCGGCCGGACTCCGATTTCTTCAGATATTTCGGCAGCGCCGGCGGCAGGCCGCCCGCGGCCGCTTCTGCCGCGCCACCG
>JBATYU010000423.1:0-32077 GCA_049674245.1 Bradyrhizobium sp.
CCTCAGCGCACGCCGGCGCCGGTTCAGATCGCGCCTGCGGCACCTGCCGCGTCCGCGCCGGCGGCATCGAACGATTGACGCTTGAAAACCGCGGTTTTGCGTTTGACTTCGCTATTCCGATCGCCGAAACGCTGGAGCGAATGTCAAATGCGCCTGGTGAACTTCTGAACCACCATTCTAGTTAGCTTTCAAGATCATGCCGCTTCATCTCATCAAGCTTGCCGTCGGCTGCGAGTCCGTCAAGGAATTGAAGGGCTGGGTCGCTGAGCGCATGAAGTCCGCGAAGAAGAAGGGTCTGCCGCAGCGCCATGTCCACATTACCCGGATGACGCCAAAGCGCGTCGACGAGATCTTGGTCGGCGGCTCGCTCTATTGGGTCATCCGCGGCGAGATCGCGGCACGGGAAAAGATCGTCGCGATCGAGCCGTTCCGCGACAGGGACGGGATCGGGCGTTGCCGCCTCGTCATGCAGCCCAAGGTGATCACGGTGTCGCCGCGGCCGATGCGCCCATTCCAGGGCTGGCGCTATTTTACCGAAGATGCGGCTCCACCCGATCTTAGCCGGGCGGCCGCCGGGAGCATCGCTACCATGCCCGAGCCGCTGCGCCGCGAGCTGCGGGATCTCGGATTGCTCTAGGGTCTGCATTCAATAATGACTAACCCATTGAAATTGGATCGCTCTGCTTTTCCGCTTCGTGCATCGACAGCGAGTCAGATCAAGGACTTACGCGTTATTGAGTCCAGACTCTAAACCGCGATGTTGTCGATCAGCCGCGTGGTTCCAAGTTTTGCCGCGACCAGAATCCGCACCGGTCCGTCCTTCGCCGCGGTCATCGGCGCGAGCGTCTCGGCGTGGCGGACCTCGAAATAATCCAGCACAAAACCCGCGGCCGTGATCATCTCGGCGCCGCCGGCCATGACGGCAGCGATGTCGTCGCCGGCCCGCAACCGCGCCGCACCTTGCTTCATGGCGCGGTATAGGGTTGTCGCCACCCCCCGGTGTTCCGGCGTCAGATAGACGTTGCGCGAGGACATTGCGAGGCCGTCGCGTTCCCTGACGGTTTTCGAGCCGATCACCTTGACAGCGAGGTCGAGATCGCCGGCCATCCGCGTCACCACCCGCAATTGCTGAAAGTCCTTTTCGCCGAAAATCGCGAAATCCGGGCGGACTTGCATGAAAAGTTTGCCAACCACGGTGGCGACGCCGCCGAAGAAATGCGGCCGGAAGCGATCCTCCAGACCGACCGTCGCCGGACCTTCCGGCGCAATCCGCGTTGCAAAGCCGTCTGGATACATGGTCTTAACGTCGGGATTCCAGATCAGGTCGACATTCTCGGCGGCGAGTTTGGCGACATCGGCCCTCCAGGTGCGCGGGTAGGAACTGAAATCTTCGGAAGGCGCGAACTGGGTGGGGTTGACGAAGATCGACACGATCACCTTGCTTGCACGTCGCTTCGCCAGCCGAACCAGCGACACATGCCCGTCATGGAGGGCACCCATGGTTGGCACCAGCGCGATGGTGGCCTTTCTCGCCCGAAGGCTGTCGACGGCGCGACGCAAAGCGGGAACCGTACGGACGATCGTGGGGCTTCGTGACATCTGGGCTCAATTTTTTTGAAGGGTCGGGGGAAGCCGCGTCTACCGGGCTCGATGAGAGGAAGCCGACCTTATCAAGGTCGCCACTTGACCGCCAAGCGGGCCTCCCGGCGTCGCGGTTCGGCCCATCTTTCGACCAACGTTGTGTTGATGGCGTGCGCCGACGGCCGACGCGGCCGCACGGTAAGGGGCGATTCATGATTAAGTAGAACATTAAGTAGAACGCCGTCAGCGATTCCTTCAGTCTGTCACGCATTTCACTTGACCGCAGCCGCACGTGATTTGAAGATATCTACAGGGGTCGACAAATGCTTGTGCAGGCTAGCCAACGACAATCAGGCTCGGCGCACGTCGTAGTGCTGGGCAACGAAAAAGGCGGATCCGGTAAATCAACCACCGCCTTGCATATTGCCGTCGCTTTGATGAAAGCGGGCCAGCGCGTCGCCACCATCGATCTCGATTGCCGCCAGCAGAGTTTCACCCGTTATATCAACAACCGCGGCGCATGGGCGCGGCGTACCGGGCTCAACCTCGAGCTTCCGGTGCATAGCTGCATCAAGCTCGGCCAGACCATGCAGATCGCCGACAACGAGAATTCGGAACTCCAGCAATTCATGGATGCCGTCAGCGCCGTCGAGCGTACTTTCGATTTCATCGTGATCGATACGCCCGGCAATGACAGCTATCTGATGCGGCTGGCGCATTCGATGGCCGACACCCTGGTGACGCCGATCAACGACAGTTTCCTCGATTTCGACGTGCTGGGAACCGTCGATCCCGCGACCTATGCCGTGACCGGCGAGAGCCATTATGCCGATATGGTGCGGGACACAAGGCGCAAACGCCGCCAGCTCGACGGGGCCTCCACCGACTGGATCGTCGTACGCAACCGGCTGTCGATGCTGGGGTCGCGCAACAAGCAGCTTGTCGCCGACGGCCTCAACGAATTGTCGTTCCGCCTCGGCTTTCGCTCGATCGACGGTTTCGCCGAACGCGTGGTCTATCGCGAGTTTTTCCCGCGCGGATTGACAGCGCTCGACGATATCGACGAGGCAACGCTCGGCACCCGGCCGAACCTCGGCCATGTGACGGCACGGGAGGAGGTCACAAGCCTGCTCCGCCAGCTAAAGCTGCCGCTCGACGAGCGGGGTCGGCGGCGGGCGGCGAACCGCGCCGAATGGTTCGTCCAGGTCGACAAGCCGCTCGAAGTCCATGACATTCTCGGTGCCTGACCGCCTTGCGGTAGTTCGCTAAGGCTGGCCAGACCCTTTCCCGTAGTCGTCCGGATATCCGCCGTTCCGGCCGGGAACTAGCTTTCCCCGACGCCTGCTTTTACCCAACTTTTACCCAAGATTTGAACCCGACCTTGATCTGGGGCGTACCAAGATCAAGACGGTCGTCATGCCGCATTTGGGTATTTGCTCAGGCAAGCGTGCGGCGCACAACGATCAGGCGGTCAATTCACAACTTTTGGGCTTCCTATCAAGTCGGTGTGACATAATATAGGAAGAAAGGGACCGTAAGAGTCTCCCGAAACAAACACTGGGAGCCGGGCTGCCTAGCCTAGTCTAAGGACGAACATGAAGCGAGGAATTGCGGTTCTGGTGTCGGTCGGCGCGCTGCTCACGGTCGGGTATTTCACCGCGAGCAAATGGGCGATCCGCCACGAGACGATCATGTTCAACGACGCTTCGCGCGACAACCGTCCGGTCCAGGTCGATGTCGCCGTACGGCGCGACAAGGAACTGCAGGCGAATGCCGGCATGATCAAGCTGCCGATTGCGATCCTCAATCACGGCAACACCGTCAAGTTTACTGAATACTCCTTCCTCGCGAACATCTTCGCCGCGCGCGGCTATATGGTGATCAGCATCCAGCATGACCTGCCGAGCGATCCGCCGATGGTGACCAAAGTCGGTGAGCCCTATGTCGGACGTCTCGCGCAGATCCAGCGCGGCGTCGCCAACATCAAATTCGCCGTTGCGCAAATGCGGGAAGTTCAGCCCAACGCGGACTATGACCACCTCACCGTGGTTGGACATTCGATGGGCGGCGACATCACAATGTATTTCGCCAAGCAGTATCCTGACGAGGTCAAGAAGGTCGTGACCCTTGACAACCTGCGCGTGCCGTTCATCACCGATGGCAGGTTCAAGATTCTCTCGTTCCGCTCGAAGGATCCGCAGTTCAAGACCGACCCCGGCGTCATTCCTGATCCGGCGATGTGCGAGAAGGCTGGAATCACGGTTGTGCAGACCGGCTTCCAGCACAACGACATGCGCGATACCGGCCCCGATACCGCGAAGTCATCGATCGAGGGCATGCTCGACAAGTTCCTGAGCGATACCGATAGCGCGCTAGCGCCGGTCGACACCAAGGCGGCGATCGCGAACTTCGACGATCCCGGACCGGTCTCGCCATTCGTGCCGGCCGGAAAGCCACCCGCTACGCCCGTCCCGAATTGATTGGGCTCGATTTTCGAACATTTTAGGCCTTTTTTGGCGCGCGTGCAGCGCCAGGGTACTTCCGATCCCGCACGGATCGTGCATTGACCCCTTGGCAATCCCAGCCCACATAAGCTTGCAGCCAATGGCGAGCACCGATGTCCGGCGAACCCACCAAACCCAGATCCGGCGAAGTAAGTTCGGCACCTAAAACCGGTAAAGCCGGGACGCTGCCGGAGACGAAATCGTCAACGGCGGATGATATCGCCGGCTTCGTCGCCAAAGCCCGCGCGATGTCGCCGCATGCCGCCGGCGCCAAGGGCAGGCTGGTATTCGCGCTCGACGCCACCATGAGCCGGCAGCCGACCTGGGACATGGCGTGCGCGTTGCAGGCCGACATGTTTCGGGAAGCGGCCGCCCTCGGCAGCCTCGATATCCGCCTCGTCTATTATCGCGGGTTCAACGAATGCCGCGCCACCGGCTGGATTTCCGATAGCGCCAAGCTTGCAAAACTGATGAGCAAGATCGATTGCCAGGGCGGCAACACCCAGATCGGCAAAGTGTTGTCGGAAGCAAGGCGCGAGGCGGTCGCATCCGCCGTGCGCGCGATGGTGTTCGTCGGCGACGCCATGGAGGAGCGCGTCGACGATCTGTGCGCCAAGGCCGGCGAGCTCGGTCTATTGAAAGTGCCGGTATTCATGTTCCAGGAGGGTCACGACTCGACCGCCGAACGGGCGTTTCGCGAAATCGCGCGGCTCACCGGCGGCGCGTGGTGCAGGTTCGACCCCGGCGCCGCGGCACAGTTGCGGGAGCTATTGCGCGCCGCTGCCGCCTATGCTGCCGGCGGGCGCGAGGCGCTCAAGCGCTTGTCTTCGAGCGGAAGCGGCGCCGCCAAATTGCTTGGCCAGATGAAGTGATCTCTATTTCGGCGCCAGGCTAACCTTGCGACGTCGTTGCCGCTCTCGCCACCGCCTGAAGAGCTGCCGACATGTTGGCGGCCGCGGCCTCCGTCGCGTCGCTCAAGCCGTGCCGTTTCGCAAGTCAGGCGGGATCGTTGTAGGAGAGGAAAGTAGCGCCGGAGGCGTCCTGCCAGACCAGCGCCTTTAGGGGCAAATCGATGCCGATGGTCTGAACCGACTGCATCAGCGGCGTCCCGCCTTTGGCATAGCCAAAGATCAAGACCTCGGTCGGAGGCAGCGAAAGTCCCGCCGCAGTTGCGCCCGCAGCGTGATCGACGCGGGCGAAGATCGTCATGCCGCGGGTCTTTACCTCGGCCTCGAGCCTGCTCATGGTGTCTTTCGGCCCGTGACCGCTTCGTATCGTTATCAAACCGTCCGCCGCCATCGTGCGCTCCGTGGGTCGAGGTGGGAAGGCCATCATGCTTTTTGGCGTCAGGGCGACTATATTCACACAATGCCTACCCTGATCGCCGGCGCCGTCGCCGTTATCGTTCTCTATTTTCTGCTGCAGATGTTTCGCGCGGCCAATCCGGCCGTGCTCGCGCGCGCCATCAAGATTGCGGGCGGCGTGGTGGCGCTCGCGACCGCGGCCTTTACCGGCTTCAAAGGCGAACTGGCGGTCGCTATCCCGCTTGGCATATTCGGCGCCGGATTGCTCGGCTGGTCGCCATTCGGGATGCCGGGTTTTCCTAATATCGGCGGCATATTCCGCGGTGCGAGCGCTCCGCGCTCGGCGGGGCAAACCTCGCGGGTCTGCTCGCAATTCATCGATATGACGCTCGATCACGACAGCGGCGAACTCGATGGCCGGATCGTGGCCGGGCCCTACGCCGGCCGCTCCTTGAGCGAATTCGATCTGTCGCAATTGACGGCGATGATTTCCAGCTTCGACGGCGAAAGCGTGGCGTTACTTGAAAGCTATCTGGACCGCAGGTTTCCCGCCTGGCGTCACGACGCGCAGGGAAATACGGCAGGGGGGCAGCGCCGCGCGGCGACGAGCGGCAAAATGACGGACGAGGAAGCCTATCAAATCCTTGGCCTGCAGCCGGGGGCGGGACGGGACGAAATCGGACGGGCGCACCGTGCGCTCATGAAGAAACTGCATCCCGACCAGGGGGGGTCGACGTACCTCGCTGCCCGTGTAAACGAGGCCAAGGATACTCTGCTTCGCACGCATAACGGCTAACTCCGGCAACGCTACCAAAACGCTACAAATTGCAGAATTGCTTCCGCCTCTCGTCTACGGCCGCCGCCCGTCGCCGCCCGCCGTTGTCCGGCGTGGTCGATCCGCTTTCCTAAATATTTTAACCGGAAAATCTTGACGAGAAGTTTGCAAGCTCGCGACCGGCCGCAAACTTTGTGAAGCGGCGGGGGAAGGGCGCAAAAATGCCGGCCAAGCCAGTGGCCCGGTTCTTAAACAAATCGGCCAGTTAGTTCCGGACGGTGATGCAGGAAATGTCGGAGCGCCGCAGCGCCTTGCAAACCGCTTCGGCTTGATCGCGCTCAAGACCGGCGAAGCGGGCCCGGAACAGCCTTCGATTGTCCTTGGCAACGACCGGCTCGGTAAACGGATCGGCCTTTGCAAGAAGGCCGTGGGCCTGGCTGCGGGCGGCCTCGATGCGCTGCTGGGCCTCGCCTTCGCTTTCGAGCGCACCGACCTGAACGATCCATCCGACGTGGGTGACAACTGGCTTGATAGCGCCGTTTTGCTGAATGGCTTGCGGCTGCGATGGCGGTTGCGGGCGGGGCGAGGGGTCGACATAGGCCGTCGCCTGCGAAGTCGGGGCAGCGGGGACGCTTGAGGCAGGCAGCACGCCGAGCAAACCGTTTCCGGTGCCATGACCGGGTGGCTGCGGCGGCAGCTCGGTCCGTCCGGTCTCGATTTTGGCGGGTTCGGTCTTTGCCGGGTCGGCCTTAGCTTCGACAGCCTTGTCAGTTGCCCTGGCCACGACGGCGTTCGATGTTTCCGGTACGTCGGCCCGGTCCGGCGGGATGATTTTGGAGACGGGGGACGCCGGCTGAGAAACGCCCGCCGAGGCGAGCTTCACCTGCCCGGCCTTGACCTGCACGGTCTTGACCTTGACCGGCTTCATCGGTTCGGACGAGCCGGGAATGACCGACATCGGCTCGGTCTGTATTACCCCAGACGTCAGCGGGGCTGGTTGTTCGACCTTGGCTTGGGGCGGCGGCATGGCGGCGGTTGCCGCTGCGATTGCGGACATGCGCGAAGCCGGCGCATTGGTCCGCGCGCCGGGCTCGGTTGAAGCGGTGGCGGTCTGGATCGCACCCTGGACCTGGATCGTCTGTGTCGGACGCTGTTCGGCGGCAGCTTCCGCTACATCGGCGTTGGCGTCGGACGTTGAGCGCTCGGTGATGGCTGCAATCGTGCGCTTCGTCGATGCCTTCTCGAGATTTTCGGCCAAAAGGCTGCGCATGGTCGCGTCGCGCGATCCGCCGCTGCGGCCTCCCATCACGACGCCGACCAAATGCCGGTTGCCGCGCCGCATCGAGGTCACAAGGTTGAAGCCGGACGCTTCGGTGTAACCGGTCTTGATGCCGTCAACCCCCTCGACACTGCCAAGCAGGTGATTGTGGTTGCGGATCGACTGGCCGTGGTAGTTGAAAACCTGCGTCGAGAAATAGCGGTAGTAGCGCGGAAAGCGGTCCTGGATGGCACGACCCAGCGTCGACTGGTCCCGCGCCGTCGTCACCTGCGCGTCGTCGGGCAGGCCGGAAGCGTTGCGATAGGTCGTGCGGCTCATGCCGAGCGCGCGCGCCTTGCGCGTCATCAGCTTGGCGAAATCGTCTTCATCGCCGGCGATGGCTTCGGCGATGACAACGGCGGCGTCGTTGGCCGAACGCGTCACCAGCCCCTTGATCGCGTCCTCGACGCGGATGGTCTGGCCGGGCTTCAGCCCGAGCTTGGTCGGAGCCTGTTCGGAGGCGTGCTCCGATACCTGCATCTCGGAGTCGAGATTCATCTTACCGGCTTCGAGGCGCTCGAACAGAAGATAGAGCGTCATGATCTTGGTGAGCGAAGCGGGATGACGGCTCGCGTCCGGACTGGTGGCCGACAGCGTCGCGCCCGAATTGCCGTCGACGATGATGGAGGAGAATTGCGGGTTGTAGCTCTGCCGCGCCTCATCGCTGTGGTGGTGGCGGACATAATGGCGGTCGCGCTGGTAGCGGCGCGCTTCAGCGCTGTCGCTGGTGAAAATGATTGCACCGATCAGTGCAAGCAACCCAAACGCGCCAGTCCGCACCAAGCGCGAGGAAGGCAAGTTTTTGCGAAGCATGAAATCCCCGTCCCAGTTGCGATCTTGATCACCGGTTCGTGGGGCAAAATTGTGCCCGACGGACGATTACCTTCTCCTGCTCGAACAGCCGATCCGCGCATGCTCTTGCGCCGGGGAGGCCGATCGGGCCCGCGTTTCTTGCTAAGATGCTGTTCACACGCAGCTTCTGGCCGTCTGTTGGATGGTGAACAAGTCCGGGATTGAGGTTAGGGGCGCCGAGTTGCCAAAAGATTAATGAACTCTTGCGTAAATCCCCGCTATTCCCCGCAAATTCCAAATATTTGTGCGACGCACAAGATTCTTGACCTTTATTGTGCAATGCACTATACCGAATCGGGTCAGGGAGCCGGGTCCTCCCGGCAGATCACTTCACGCTCAGTCTGGGAAAAGGATTCCATGATGTTCAAGGTTGATTCCATGATGTTCAAGGTCGAAGACATTCAGAATTACGGCAAGGAGCAGTTCGAGGGCATTCAGGCCATCGCAACTGCGTACGGCGATTACAGCAAGAAATCGTACGAGGACACCAAGTCCTTTGTCGAGAAGCTCTCGGGCGTGAAGTCGCTCGACAAGGCGATCGAAGCGCAGACCGAATACGCGAAGTCCGCCTACGAGACGTTCGTCGCCGAGTCGCAGAAGATCGCCGGTCTCTACACCGACCTCGTCAAGCAGACCTACAAGCCGCTCGAAGGCGTGGTCACGAAGTTCGCTCCGGCCGCGGCCCGGTAATCGTTCAGCCGCTTTCGAAAATCAAAAAGCCCGGCTTTGCAGCCGGGCTTTTTATTTTTGCGGGTGTTGCTATTTGCGCGTCTTGCGCGGGCTTACCTCGCAACGCGGAGCTGGCTAAGCGCAGTTCCGATCGTCCTGAATGTGGTGACGATCTGGGTGGAGCTGGTCAGCATGTAGAATTTATCCGGGCTGCTCGCGCAGTATTGCAGGATCGATGACGTGGGGTCAGCCGGGCTACTCGTGTTTACCTGGATCGTGTAGATCGAGTACATCGTCCTGCCCTGGGCGTCCCTGGCGTTCTTCAGGTTATCGCACAGGAGCTGCTGACGAGCGTCGATCAAGCCGGGGAATTGGCCGCTGCCGCTAGTGGTTTGGCTGCTGCCGTCGCCGTAATCGGGCCAGCGGTCTTCCGTATTCAGACCGTCGGACAACAGGATAATGACCCTGTTGTAGGTCGTAACATTGTCCTCCGCCGGCGCGGGCAGGGGACCAGTCGGCAGCAGGGTCTGCCAGGCCCAGGCCAATCCGACCGCCTGGTTGGTGCCGCCCGTCGGCTGCATCGCATTGACGGCGGTCTTGAGCGCGCTCCAGTCATAGCTCAGGGGTATGATCGGCTCCAGCTTTGTCGAGGCGCTGCTGCTGCAGTAAGCAGTGCTATTCTCGTAATACTGGTTGGCCGGAAACTGCGTGGTGACGTCGGACGTCGATGCCGCAACGCCCGTCGTGTCGTTGGGCTGGGTGCGGTCGGCGACGCAGCCGGTCCAGGTGTTGATGGGATTGGTGGAAGCCTGGGTCCAGTTGTTCAGCACCGCGGTCGCGGTGGGAGTCCATTTATTAGGTGTACCATTACTTTGAAAACCAACGGCGGCGTTAACCCGAGGCTGGCTCAGATCATGTGTTGTGTCGGCAACACTGGGCTGCGTCCAGTTGTGAGTATAAAGATTGCCGGAGCACGACTTGCTGCTGCCGCTGCCACTGCAGCTACAGGCAGAGGCATTAGTTGGACAACTGCAGGACGACGATCCCGAGCAGAATACCCCGGTGCCGGCTGGCTCGCTATCCCAGCAACCGTTGTAAAGCGTGTGAGAGTTCGCATCGACGCTTGGGCAAATGTAACCTGAATAGGTGCCGCTCGACGGAATGTTCGAAGCGTTTGAAGTGCTGGTAGGGCCGCTGGTGCAGGTGAAGCCGCCGCTGCCGGTCGTGAATGGACACCTCACGCCCGGTCCCACGGCATGCCAATTCATGGGAAGCGTTGCCTGGGTGCTTCCGTTGTTCGGCTGCTGCGTCGGCGGATTCAGCCAGTCGGTCCAGTCGATCCAGCTCTGGGAGTAGTTGCTGGCGTCGACGTTGACGTCCTTGGCGAAGGGAACGACGGAAATATAGACGTCACCCGGGTTTTGCGCGAGCGCGCTGAGTTGATCGATGAGACCGCCGGTTCCGGCGACGGCATTTTGCAACGCCGTGATCTTGCCATTCTGGGCCATCGATCCCGTGTTGTCGAGCGCCAGCGCCACGCGCATCTTCACGTTGCCCCAGGTCGTGGTCGATATGGTGTTGAAATTCATATGCGGGACACCGACCACATTCATGAAATCGGTCATTATGGCGCCAGATCCGTTGAGCTGGATGGTCGCGCTGGTGGTCGACGAGCCCGGGGTATAGGTCGCGCTGACCGAAACCGATTGGGCGTCCTTGTTGGTATAGAGCGCGGAGAAATAGACCTGTGCTTTGGTATTGATCTGGGATGTCGTGATGAGACCCTGCACCAGGTCTCTCGACAGCATTAGCGCCGTCGAGTCCAACGCAGCCTGCATCGAGGAGCGTGCCATGGTGGCGCGGCCGTAGTCGATCGCGGCGCCGACAAAACCTAACATAGGCAGTAGCGCGATGGCGAAGATCACCGCAATATTGCCGTCGTTGGCCTTGGCGAAGCGGCTCGCCGCTTGGCCGATGCGGCGGGTAAAGAATGTGCTGGGCATGGCAATCACCGGATTGGGTTGATGCCGTCATTTTCAGGGCGTGCCACTGAACAGCTGGTAAACCGCTTCTGCGAAAAACCGGTCAATAGCCGCACAACGTCCGAATCGGCCCTCAATCGGCTCCTATCGTCAATAGCCGCTAAACGGGCTGCCCCGCGGGCTTTGTCAAAACCGACAGGATTGATTAACCTTGAGGGAGATCGCCGGGGTAAGGAATCGGACCCGCCGCGGGCCGCATCGCTCAATTCCCGTGCGCTTGCGGCGAGGCTGGGGCCGACCCATATTTCTCTTGCCGATCCGGCTGACGGGCCGGCCGGGGAGCGGTGATCTGGAATGCGTGTCTGGGAAGCTGCGATGGCTCCATCGGGAAGACGTCACCCGGTCGCTGTCCGGTTTGCCGTGGGGATTTCGAAACGCCTGTGCCATGCTGCAATTATCTTCCAGACCTGATCCATCCGTCCCGGCCGTGCTCGCGGCACCCGCGCCCCGAATGGGCAATGACGAAAACCGCGCCGGAGGCGCCGGCGGTCCTGCCGCTTCCGTCATCACCAAGGTCAAGCCGAAGACCAAGCGTCCGAATCTGTATCGCGTGCTGATTCTGAACGACGACTACACGCCGATGGAGTTCGTGGTTCACGTCCTGGAGAAGTTCTTCCAGAAGGACGTCGAGGCCGCGACCAAGATCATGCTGCACGTCCATCATCATGGGATCGGCGAGTGCGGCGTGTTCACCTACGAAATCGCCGAAACCAAGGTGACGCAGGTGATGGACTTTGCGCGCAAGCACCAGCATCCCCTGCAATGCGTGATGGAAAAGAAGTAGCTTTATTCCCGGCCTCGCGCCAAATTCCCGGCCTCATGCCAAATCAGCCCAAATGGGAACGGGTTTTGCATTAAATTCCGCTGGACGCATAAGCCAGTGGCGGAACCGATCTTTTGCCGTGATTTGGCATAACTATATGTGACAAAGGTTGTTGTTGCCTGACCGGGCAACGGCGATCATGATGGCCTGGGGCCACAGAGGACGCGAATGCCGACTTTTTCTCAAAGCCTTGAACAATCCCTGCATCGCGCACTGGCGATTGCGAACGAGCGCCATCACCAATACGCGACGCTCGAACATCTGCTCTTGTCGCTGATCGATGACTCGGATGCGGCAGCCGTCATGCGCGCCTGCAGCGTCGACCTCGACAAGCTGCGCACCAGTCTCGTCAACTATCTCGAGACCGAATTCGAAAACCTGGTCACCGATGGCGCCGACGACGCCAAGCCGACGGCGGGCTTCCAGCGTGTCATCCAGCGCGCGGTGATTCACGTTCAGTCCTCGGGGCGTGAGGAAGTGACCGGTGCCAACGTCCTGATCGCGATCTTCGCCGAACGCGAGAGCCATGCGGCGTACTTCCTGCAGGAGCAGGACATGACCCGTTACGACGCGGTCAATTACATCAGCCACGGCATCGCGAAACGGCCCGGCGTCTCCGAGGCGCGTCCGGTGCGCGGCGTCGACGAGGAAACCGAGACCAAGGGCAACGAGGATTCCAAGAAAAAGGGCGAGGCGCTCGAGACTTATTGCGTCAACCTCAACAAGAAGGCCCGCGACGGCAAGATCGACCCGGTGATCGGACGCAATTCGGAGATCAACCGCGCGATCCAGGTGCTGTGTCGCCGCCAGAAGAACAACCCGCTGTTCGTCGGCGAAGCCGGCGTCGGCAAGACCGCGATCGCCGAGGGGCTTGCCAAGCGTATCGTCGACAGCGAAGTGCCGGAAGTGCTGGCGGCCGCCACCGTGTTCTCGCTCGACATGGGAACCTTGCTGGCAGGCACCCGTTATCGCGGCGATTTCGAGGAACGGTTGAAGCAGGTCTTGAAGGAACTGGAGGCACATCCCAACGCCATCCTGTTCATCGATGAGATCCACACCGTGATCGGCGCCGGTGCGACCTCCGGCGGCGCGATGGATGCCTCCAATCTGCTCAAGCCCGCGCTCGCCTCCGGCACGATCCGCTGCATGGGATCGACCACCTACAAGGAGTACCGCCAGCATTTTGAGAAGGATCGCGCGCTGGTGCGCCGGTTCCAGAAGATCGACATCAACGAGCCGACGGTGGAAGACGCGATCGCGATCCTCAAGGGCCTGAAGCCGTATTTCGAGGATTATCATCGGCTGAAATACACCAACGAGGCGATCGAGGCCGCGGTACAATTGTCGTCGCGCTACATTCACGACCGCAAGCTGCCGGACAAGGCGATCGACGTGATCGACGAATCGGGCGCGGCGCAGATGCTGGTCGCCGAGAACAAGCGCAAGAAGACCATCGGCATCAAGGAGATCGAGACCACGATCGCGACCATGGCGCGGATTCCGCCCAAGAGCGTATCCAAGGACGATGCCGAGGTCCTTAAACATCTCGAAACCACGCTCAAGCGCGTGGTGTTCGGCCAGGACAAGGCGATCGATGCGCTGTCGGCCTCGATCAAGCTGGCGCGCGCGGGCCTACGCGAACCGGAAAAACCGATCGGCTGTTATTTGTTCTCGGGGCCCACCGGCGTCGGCAAGACCGAGGTGGCAAAGCAGCTTGCGGCCTCGCTCGGGGTTGAATTGATCCGCTTCGACATGTCCGAATATATGGAGCGGCACACGGTGTCGCGCCTGATCGGCGCGCCTCCGGGCTATGTCGGTTTCGATCAGGGCGGTCTCTTGACCGACGGGGTCGACCAGCATCCGCATTGCGTGGTGCTGCTCGACGAAATCGAGAAGGCGCATCCGGATCTCTACAATGTGCTGCTGCAGATCATGGACCATGGCCGGCTCACCGACCACAACGGCAAGCAGGTCAATTTCCGCAACGTGATCCTGATCATGACGACGAACGCGGGGGCCGCCGACCTCGCGCGTCAGGCCTTTGGCTTCACGCGCAACAAGCGGGAAGGCGACGACCATGAGGCGATCAACCGGCAGTTCGCGCCGGAATTCCGCAACCGGCTCGATGCCATCGTCTCGTTCGCGCATCTCAATGCCGACGTGATCGGCATGGTGGTCGAAAAATTCGTGTTGCAGCTCGAGGCGCAGCTCGCCGACCGCGATGTCACCATCGAATTGTCGGAGCCCGCCAAGGCCTGGCTGATCCAGCATGGCTATGACGAGCAGATGGGTGCGCGGCCGATGGCGCGCGTGATTCAGGAGCACATCAAGAAGCCGCTCGCTGACGAGGTGCTGTTCGGCAAGCTCAAGGGGGGCGGCCACGTCCGCGTCGTGCTGGTCAAGGACGAGGCGGGCGCGGATTCCGAGAAGGAGAAGATCGGCTTCGACTTCGTCGAAGGGCCGGTCACGCCGAAGCCTGAAAAACTGCCGGTCGCGCGCAAGCGCAAGCCGAAGCCGAGCGGCCCCAATGGCGGTGGCGGATCAAAGGGCCCGGCCTCGCGCGGTCCGCTGGTGAAGGCCTGAGCTTCTGATATTGCAAGTTAAGGAGCCGGCGCGTCGCACGACAGCCGGCTTTTTTGTGCCGGGTTTATTTGCGGCGAGCCAGGGTTTCAGTGAGGAACGTTCGGCTCTCCGAATCCATCGGAAAAGACATCTCGATTCGCAGTTCCTGCAATCCCACATCCTGAGGCGTGCCGAAGGTTGTAATCGTATTGAACAACCTCAGCGTCGAACCATCGACCAACAGTTCCAGCGACACGGTCGGCAGTTCGGGGTGGTCCTCATCGGGCGAGGGACGGCAATCGGCCCGCGGTCCCAGTTCCTTCAGTAGCGCCGCGGACGGTGACTGAGGGTCGCCTCGCGCCTCGTTGCGAAGCCGGCTGAGAAGACGTCGGCCGACCAGCTGCCAATTGCGGATGCGCGGGCGCATTTGCGTCGGCTCGAACATCATCCGCATGAAGTTGAGGCTGCCATCAGGCGACAGCGACTGAATCGTCGCTTGGCTCAGACATGCGGAGACGAGCCGGGCCGCGCTGGCATTGCTCATGATGACCCGCCATCTGCGATCGACGACAAATGCAGGGTACGGCTCATGATGGGTGACGATGCGATTCAGCGCCTCCCGGACGCCCTCCATTTCGAAAATGTCCAGCGACCGCTCCGGATAAAGCGCGGCGTAGCCTGCAGCAACCAATAGCTCATTGCGTGCGCGCAGCGGGATATCGAGCGCCTCGCAGAGGCGGACGACCATGTCCCGGCTCGGCAGCGTGCGGCCTGACTCGACAAAGCTGAGATGGCGTTGCGAAATATTCGCGCTGATCGCCAGATCCAGCTGGCTTTCACGTCGCCGTGTGCGCCATTCGCTCAGGCGGGCGCCGAAATGATCAGCCGGTATCGGTCGCGGACGCCGACGCTCTGTCATGATCCGGATCCTGTACGACGCGGAATGCGGAACGCCAATTACCCCGGGGGTAATTGCGGCTATTCAAGGCCTCGGGGATAGTGAAATCGACACAAAATGCCAATCC
This sequence comes from Bradyrhizobium sp., assembly GCA_049674245.1. Lineage (GTDB taxonomy): Bacteria > Pseudomonadota > Alphaproteobacteria > Rhizobiales > Xanthobacteraceae > Bradyrhizobium. The sequence continues at coordinate 15,456 of JBATYU010000423.1, forward strand.
AAATCGCACAGGGAGTTCGGCGGATGTCGAAGCCGAAAATTCTCGTTACCGGAGCAACCGGCAAGACTGGTGTTTCGACGACGCTCGGATTGCTGGAAAAGGGCTTTCCGGTGCGCGCGCTGGTCCGCAAGATCGACGCTCGCGCGGAACGCCTTCGCGCCGGAGGCGCCGAAATCGTGGTCGGCTCGCTGGAAAGCTATCGCGATCTCGAGGTCGCGATGAAGGGCGTCGTCCGCGCCTATTTTTGCCCACCGCTGGAGCCGGGAACGCTGCGGCGCGCGGCGCTTTTCGTCGCGGCCGCGCAGGAGGCGAAGCTCGAAGCCGTGGTCCAGCTCAGTCAATGGGTCGCCGACGCGGTTCATCCGGCGGTCCACGCTCGCGAAAAATGGCTCACCAATCGCGTCCTGTCATGGGCGCCTCACATCGGGGTCATCACCATCCAACCCGGATGGTTCGCGGACAACTACTTTGCGGTTGTGGGTCAGGCCGCGCAATTCGGCCTGTTTGGCCTGCCGTTGGGGCAGGGTCTCAATGCGCCCCCATCGAACGAGGATATCGCGCGCGTGATCGTGGCCTGCCTCGTCAATCCCGCGCCGCATATCGGCAAGGCTTATCGGCCAACGGGTCCGCGATTGCTGGCGCCCAATGGGATAGCCGAAGCGATGGGCCAGGCGTTGAACAGGCGCGTCAGATATCAGGACGTGCCGCTGCCGATGTTCCTCAAGGCGGCCTCGTCGCTTGGGATATCCGAGTTTGTCGTTTCGCAGTTGTACTGGTTTTTGCAGGACTACCAGGGCAACGCGTTCGGCCTCGGCGCGCCGACTGGGGTCGTCGAAGAAATCGCCGGTTCGGCTCCAGAAGACTTTGCTTCCATTGCAAGGCGATATGTGACGGCGTCTCCGGCCGCGGTCCGCGGATTGACCGGCGCGTTGCGCGAGGTTTCCGGCCTGTTGGCTGCCTTGTTGGCGCGAAAGCCGAACGTCAGCCGAATCGAAGCGCGGCTCGGCGCGCCGCATATCGACGGCTACGCGCTGGCGAAGGAATCGTCAGGTTGGATGGCGACACACGCAGGGCCGGGACGGTCGTCCAACGAGCTTGCTGACCTATCCGCACGGGGCTAAATCATTCAGTCTTCGCCCAACAGCTCCTTGATGCGGCGCTGCAGCTGGCGCTTCTTGATCTCGCTCCGGCGCAGCCGCTCGTCGAGATCATCAACCGGCCGATCCGATGTCATGATCCGGAAGGCAAGGCCGACCTTGTTGGCCTGCCGCCAGATCAGCCTGGCGAGGAAGGAGCGGCCTTTGCGCGCGATGGTGAGGTTCATTTCCCTGGGCAGTGTGCCGGCCGACTCCAACTCGACGCAGGCGCCACGCTCGCTGATGTTGCGCACCACGCAATCCATCGTTGAGCGCTCGTTGATCTCGGCGACGCCGCCATAGAGCACCTTGTCGCGGACGCTTTGGCGCCGATCCGGCATCTGAAGTCTCCACCGATTTGCGGCGGACTCTTAGCCGGCTTGCAGATCAATAGAAGGCGGCTGGTGGCGATATGTGGCGTTAACGTAAACCGAGTTCGGCCGCGATGAGCGAAAATCCGGCGTATTTATCGCAACTGCGAGCGATCAGGCCGCGCTTTCGCGCAAGCCCCGGGCGATTTCCTTCTGCGCATCGAACTCGCGCCGGCGCCGCGCCAGCTCTTCGGCGCTCAGCATCGCGACATTGTTGTAGTCGCGCTTCCAGGACGCATCCGCGCTCCAGCGCAGCGGCGACTGCACCGTGGTTTGCGGACCGGGAGCCGTTTCCAGCACGCGCAATGCGAGTTCGAGCGTGAAGGCCTGCGACGCCGGATCGCGCGGCTTGCCGGCCGAATTGCCGAGCGGAAAATCGGAGAACAGAAACCGCGAAACGGCGGCGTGTTCGACGATATCCTTGGCGCAACCCATCACCACAGTCGAGATACCGCCTGCTTCCAGATGCCGCGCCACCAGGCCGACGGTCTGGTGGCAGACCGGGCAGTTCGGCACCAGCACCGCGGCATCGACATCATCGGCGCGGCAGCGGGCGAGGATCTCCGGCGCATCGGTCTCGATGGTGACCCTGTGGCTGCGATTGGTCGGCGCGCCGAAGATGCGCGGCGCAACGTCACCGATGCGCCCCTCACGCGCCAGTTTCTTAAGCTGCGGCAGCGGAAACCAGGTTCCGCTGTCCTCGGCCGAGGTGTGCGCGCGATCGTAGGCGACATGCGAGATCCGCAGATCATGCGTCTTCGAGCTATCGCCGTCATAGACCGAATAGAATTTGGCGCCGCCATTATATCTGGCGCCGGGCCCCTGATCGCCCCTGGCAGGATCGAACGGCGCCGCCGTGGTGATGATGGCGAGGCGAGATCGGTTGAGCGGCTTGACCAGCGGCTGGAACGGCGCATCGATGTGGTGCGCCCACCGATAGGGAGTAGAATAGCCGATCGCCTGATAATAGTCGCGGGTCCGCGCCATATAGGGGATCGGCGCGTCGTCATCGGGCGCGAAGCCGAGCTGCTGGTCGGACGGGGCGGTCATGCCTAGATAGCTAGACGACGGGCTTTCTGTGTCAAGCATGGTTTTTGCGGAACTCAGAACTGCGATGCGAATGCGCAGTCGCCGGCGCGCAGCATTCGGCGTTGCCGCGATGCTTCTATCGCTCGCGCCGGCAGCCGCCGATGACACTTCGCCTGCGAAGACCGGCATTGCCATTCCCAGCGTCGAGGAGCTGGCGATCCCTGACGAAGCGAACAAGGGCTTGCTGAAAAAGCCTACCGATACCGCGCGCGAAAGCGACACCCGCGAGGCGATTTGCCTGATGATCGAATCGGCGGCAAAGTCGAACGACCTGCCGCTCGAGTTCTTTGCCCGCGTGATCTGGCAGGAGAGCCGCTTCCAGTCCGATGCCGTCGGCCCGGTGACACGAAGCGGCCAGCGCGCGCAGGGCATCGCGCAATTCATGCCGGGAACCGCGAACGAGCGGCGGCTGCTCGATCCCTTCGATCCGGTGCAGGCGTTGCCGAAGTCCGCGGAATTTTTGAACGAGTTGCGCAACCAGTTCGGCAATCTCGGCCTCGCCGCCGCCGCCTACAACGCCGGTCCGCGGCGGGTGCAGGAATGGCTCGCCGGCACCGGTCCGATGCCGCATGAGACCCGCAACTACGTCGCCGCGATCACGGGCTCTGCCGTCGATGAATGGGCAGCCGCGGGCAGAGGCGGCAAGATGCCGGCGGGCGCGCCTGCGACCACTTGCCGCGAGTTGATGGCGCTGTTGAAGCGGGCGCCCAATCCCTTCATCACCGAGCTCGAGCAGCATGTGCGGATCGCGGCGGCGAAACTATGGGGCGTGCAGCTCGCCGCGGGTTTTGACCGCAACAAGGCGCTCGCGATGTATGCGCGCGCGATCAAACAGCTGAGCGCCGTGATCGGCGATCAGGATCCGAGCATCCTGAGCTCGATAGACCGCAGCCGCGGCAACCACACCTTCTATCAGGTGCGGATCGGCGCCGACACGCGGGGCGCGGCCGATGATCTGTGCAACCGCATCCGCCGCGCCGGCGGCGCCTGCTTTGTGCTGAAGAACATGATCGTCAGGGGCTAGTGCCAGCGCATAACAGCCCCGAGGCAGGCGTTCCTTGACGCAAGGCCGTTTCGTCCGCGTTATGCCGCTCACCGCTCAGATTCTTCCGGTTGCCCTTGGCCCTTCCCCCACTCGATTCTCCCAAATGGCAAGGCTCGTTCCGTGCATTCGCATGGGGGATGAGGTCGGTCGCTTCCACGGTGCTGGCGCTCGTGCTGTTCGCGACTTATCTCGGCATCGGTGCGCTCGCCCACGATACGTAGTTCAGCCTGGCCTGGACGTTGCTGAGCACGCTTCTGGTCTGGGCCGGACCGGCGCAGATCATCGTCATCACGACGCTTGGGTCCGGTGCAACCGTCCTGCAGTCCGCGATCGCGGTGACCGTCAGCGCCATCCGCTTGTTTCCGATGGTCGTGTCGGTTCTGCCCCTGATGCGCACGCCGGAGACGAAACGCCGGCAGCTCATCCTGGTGGCGCATTTCACCGCGGTGACGCTGTGGGTCGAGTGTCATCGTTTCCTGCCGCAGGTGCCGCGCGACAAGCGCATCGCCTTCGTCCACGGGCTCGGCACCGGCCTGCTTTGCGTCAGTCTCTGCGCCAACACGATCGGCTACTTTCTTGCCGCCAATCTGTCGCAGACATTCGCATCCGCAATCCTGCTGCTGACGCCGCTGGCGTTTCTGTTCTCGACCGCCCGCAACTCCAGGGAGCCTGCCGATGTGGTAGCGCTGGTGCTCGGCCTTTTGCTGTACCCGCTGGCGGCGCAGATCAACAGCGGCCTCGACATCCTGATCAGCGGTGTTGTGGCGGGCACACTTGCCTTTTGCGTGCACCGCTGGAGAGCGCGGGCATGAGCGCCTTCATCGGCGACTGGCATGCGCTGGTGGTGCTGGTGATCGCGGGCGTCATTCCCAACCAGATATGGCGGATGCTCGGGCTTTGGTTCGGCGGCGGGCTTGACGAAGGTTCGGAAATTCTGGTGTGGGTGAGGGCGGTCGCGACCGCGATCCTCGCCGGCGTCATCGCGCAAATCCTGGTGCAGCCGCCGGGCGCGCTCGCCAGCGTCCCGGGCGTGCTGCGCTATGGCGCGCTGGTCGCGGGCTTTATGGCCTTCATGCTGACGCGGCGGTCGATCCTTGCCGGCGTCATCTGCGGCGAAATCGTCATGCTTGCTGGCAAGTGGTGGCTCGGGTAATTACCTCCGGGCGGTCCGATGCGAGGCAGAAATGGTTCGAGAAAGCGAAATCCGCGACGGCGAAGTAGCCGTCGACATGCCCGCCGCGCGCGACGCCGGTCTCGTCTTCATTGGCCGCATCCGCACGCCCTGGACCTCGCGGCTGGCGACGCCGCGGCAGGGCCGACATGACGGGCCGGTGTGCCGGCTGGAGATTTTCGAGCCCTGGGTGCCCGCCATCAAGGGCGTCGATTTCTACTCAAATCTCGAGGTGATCTACTGGCTGCATCAGTCGCGCCGCGATCTCGTGCTGCAAAGCCCGAAGAACAACAAATCCACGCGAGGCACGTTTTCGCTGCGTTCGCCGGTGCGGCCGAACCCGATCGCGACCTCGATCGTCAAGCTGGTCGGCATCGAAGGCAATGTGGTGCTGGTGCGGGGGCTCGATTGCCTCGACGAGACGCCGCTGCTCGATATCAAACCCGACCGCTGCGAATTCACGCCGCTGGCACCGCCGCAAGCCGGCGATTTCGAGACGGAGTGAGGCTTCGTCATTCCGGGGCGATGCGAAGCATCGAACTACGATGCGCAATTGCGCATCGGAGAATCTCGAGATTCCGGGTTCGCATCTTCGATGCGCCCCGGAATGACAGCGCCTACAATCACCCGCCCTTTAGCGCCGCGATCAGTTTCGTGGCGTTGTCTTCCAAGACCTTGACGTCTTCCTTGCGGCTTGCCGGCGGCAACAGCGCGATGCCGTCATGGCGTGGCATCACGTGCACATGCAAATGAAACACCACCTGTCCCCCGGCGGCCTCGCTGAATTGCTGCAGCGTGATGCCGTCGGCCTTGAATGCGGTCATCGCGGCGCGCGCGATTTTCTGCGCGGCGCGCGCGACGTGAGTGAGATCGTCCGGCTTGACGTCAAGGATGTTGCGGGCAGGGGCTTTTGGGATCACCAGCGTGTGGCCGGGAGCGCGCGGCATGATGTCGAGGAAGGCCAGCACATGGTCGTCTTCGTAGACCTTGTAGCAGGGAAATTCGCCGCGCAGGATTTTTGCAAAAATGTTGTTGGGGTCATAGGCGGTCATGCGGCGGCTCCTGAAATCTTAGGGCTAGCTTTGCTGTCACGTCCGGGGCGGTCAAGGCGCCTCATCAGCACTTTTGCGGAACGGTCCGGCCTCGCTGAGCTCGCGCCCGGCGTCGGCGACATAGGCGCGTTCGCGCTTCAGATAATCTGATATCGCGCGGCGCAGGCCGGGATCGGCAATGTAGTGCGCGGAATAGGTGGTCTGCGGCAGGTAGCCGCGCGCGATCTTGTGCTCGCCCTGCGCGCCGGCCTCGACCGTTTTCAGGCCGCGCTTAATCGCAAAATCGATGGCTTGGTAGTAGCACACCTCGAAATGCAGGAACGGGTGATGCTCGACCGCGCCCCAATTGCGGCCGAACAGCGCCTCCGAGCCGATGAAGTTGATGGCCCCCGCAATCCAGCGGTTGTTGCGCTTGGCCATCACCAACAGCACATCCTCAGCCATGGTCTCGCCGACCAGCGAAAAGAACGAACGCGTCAGATACGGCCGGCCCCATTTGCGTGAACCGGTTTCCATGTAGAAGGCGAAGAACGCGTCCCAGGCATCTTCGGTGATGTCGCCACCGGTCAGCCAATGGATCGTGATCCCGTTTGCGACGGCCTCGCGGCGCTCGCGCTTGATCGCCTTGCGATGGCGCGAATTCAGCGTGGCCAGGAAATCGTCGAAACTGCCAAAGCCGTGATTGCGCCAGTGAAACTGCTGGTCGGTGCGCTGCAGAAAACCGTGTTCGGCGAGAAACTTCGATTCCGCCTCGCGCGCAAACGTTACATGCGCCGATGAGGCCCTGCTGACGCCGGTTAGCGCGACCAGCCCGCTTGCGAGCGCCGCGCCGATGGCGTCCTGATCGACGCCGCCGCGGATCAGGAGGCGCGGTCCGGTCGCCGGCGTGAAGGGAACCGAAGCCTGCAATTTCGGATAGTAGCGTCCGCCGGCGCGCTCATAGGCGTCCGCCCAGCCGCGGTCGAAGACATATTCGCCTTGCGAGTGGGATTTCAGATAACAGGGCACGATGCCCGCGACCGCGCCGCCGACTTTTGCAATCAGATGTCGCGGTCCCCAGCCGGTCCGCGCGGTGGCCGAGCCGGAGGCTTCCATGGCAGAGAAAAACGCATGTGAAACGAAGGGGTTATAGGCGGGCTTTGAACAGGAATTGCCAGTGGCCTCGGATGACAAGAGCGTATCCAGGCCGTTGAGGCCTGCTGGATGGCGCCGCGGGTTAGCGCAGGCGTCCCAGTCCGCAGCCTCGATATCGCTGACGGAGGGGACGGCTTCGAGGGTGATTTCGGATGATACCATCTAAGGTCTAAAGATCGTGCATTGCAGCAGAGACTTCAAGGGTCACGGTTCCGGCCGAAAACCTTCAAAGATCATCTGATCCGCGTGGTGTGCCGCGCGCTGGCGCTGCGCTCCCGTGCGCACGGTCCAGGTGAGCAGCGGACAGCCAAAAATATTGCGGGCAATCCAGGGTGCCACGGCCGGCAGCTCATCGATCCAATAGGCCACGAAATCGGGCTGCGTGCGGAAGAAATGACGCATATGTGTCATGCCGCGGCGCTGCGCCGGCGACGCCTCTGGCCAATCGCCCGCGGTGTAGTGGCGCTCGGCGACGATCCCGCGCGGACGCGCGGGGATAAGTTCGCGTAAGCCCACCACATGATCGGGGTCGAACGACATCCCGACCGCCGGCCCCGAATAGGAAGCGAGCACCTCCGCCATCCGGCTGACCAGCCGGCGGTCACCATCAAAATGGCTTTTCACCTCGATCACCAGCGGCACCCGACCGGCGACGAGCGAACAGAGATCGCCGAGCGTCATCATCCGCTCCGGCGTGTCCCTGAAGGCGACGCCCTTCAGCTCGGCCGCGGTCTTCTCAAGCAGCGCGCCGCTGCCCTCGGTAAGGCGGCCAAGCTCATCGTCATGATGCACCATGGCCTCGCCGTCGGAGGTCAACTGGATATCACATTCGATCGCGAAGTTGCCGGCGATGGCGGCCTGCGCCGCCGCGGGCATGTTCTCGACGATGCCACGGGCGCGGTCGTGCAGGCCGCGATGGGCGACCGGCCGTGCCGTCAGCCAGTCGGGTGCGCGCAAACCTTTCTCATCCCTTCAGGAGACTTCGAAGATTCCCTCGACTTCCACCGCCGCGTCCGCCGGCAGCGCGGCGACGCCGACGGTGGTGCGGGCATGGCGGCCCTTGTCGCCGAACACCGCGACCATCAGGTCGGAGGCGCCGTTCAAAACTTTCGGCCCGTCGAGGAAATCGGGCGCGGAGTTGACGAAGCCGCCGAGCCGGACTACGCGCACCACCTTGTCGAGATCGCCAAGCGCGGCCTTGATCTGGGCCAACAGGTTGATGGCGCAGCCGCGCGCTGCGGCATTGCCTTGCTCGACGGTGACGCCGGCCCCCAGCTTGCCCTTGGCGATCAGCTTTCCTTGCGGATCGACGCAAACCTGTCCGGAGACGAACAGCAGGTTTCCGGAGCGGACGAACCCGACATAGTTCGCCACGGGAGCGGCGGGCTCGTGCAAGGTGATGCCCAAGCCTGCCAGTTTCTGCTCGATCGTACCCGCCATGTTTCGTCCCCGGTTCAAATGACCAAAACCCGATCTTGCATCGGGTCCGCTTGTTTCGCGCATCGTAAAGCGACATGCAAGCGAGGGTAGGCCGGCAATTGCCGTCGCTTGCGGTGGTAAATCCAGCGGATAGGTGCGCAAAAACATGGCACTCCAGCCCTCAACTCTACTTTTTCGTGAACTTGCCCTAGTTGCGGCGCAATAGGGCCGCCTCTAAAGTGACGAATCTTTCCCGGCCTTAGGATCAGACATGGCTCACTCGTCGCGGACTTCGTTCGGTTTGCTCGCAATCGCCGCGGTCGCCGTTGGTTCGAGTTTCGCAAGCGGAGAGGCGCAAGCCGCCGCCGGCCGGTCGTTTCTGCCGCATCAGGCGCTCTACGAGCTCAGCCTGGTGAAGTCGCGCGGCTCCAACGCGATCAACAGCGCGCGCGGGCGCATCCTCTATAATTTCTCCGGCAGTGCCTGCGAGGGCTACACCTCGGAATTCCGCCAGGTCTCCGAGCTCGACAGCGGCGAAGGCAAGGTCACCCTGAGCGACCTCCGCTCGACGTCGTGGGAAGATGGTGCCGGCAAGAGCTATCGATTCAAGATCGACGCGCGGACCAACGATTCCGATACGAGCCCCGTCGACGGCATGGCGGAGCGCAGCGGCGACCACATCACGGTCAAGCTGACACAGCCGGAAGCCAAGACATTCACGCTCGATGGCGCGACTGTGTTTCCGACCGAACAGATCCAGCGCATCGTCGCGGCTGCCAAGGAAGGCAAGTCGCTGCTCGAGCTGACCGTCTACGACGGTTCGGACAACGGCCAGAAGGTCTACAACACGCTGTCGGTGATCGGGCAGCCGATCAAGGGCGACAAGGCGGTGGTCTCGCCCGATCCGTCCACCAGCAACGAGCAGATGAAATCGCTGACGCTCTGGCCGGTGACGGTGAGCTATTACGACCGCGATGCCAAGGCCGCCGGCAGCGAGCAGACGCCGGTTTATGCGATGCAGTTCGAATTGTTCGAGAACGGCGTCTCGCGGGCGCTGGTGCTCGACTATAATGACTTCGTGATTTCCGGCGCGCTCGGCAAATTCGACGTCACGGATTCCAAGCCGTGTAATTGACGGCTTCGCCGTCAATTACACGTCCCGCGCGGTGCAGCGTCCTTCACGATGCACCGCAGAGCCGGGACCCTGCCTACATTGAATAGGATGGGCCCCGGATCAGCAGCGCACCGCTGCGCGCTGCGCAGCGTCCGGGGCACGATAGACCGGCTTACTCTTCCTTCTCCGGGCCGTCATAGGCGATGCCCCGGATCACGGCGGTTTGGCCGAACTTCCTGCGCAGATCGTCGATCGCGCGTTCGGCATGCGCCGCGCGGCGGTCGAGCATGTCGGTGTCGTCGGCCTGCGATCCCGGCTTGAGCGCGCTGACGCCGGTGCCCATGAGCCGGAAGGCCGTGCCGTCGATCTCCCGTGCCAGCATCTCGCGCGAGACCGCGAAGATTTTTGCCGCCAGTTGGGTCGGGGCGTGAATCGACTGCGAACGGGTGCGCTGCCTGAAATCGGCGGTTTTCAGCTTTAGCGTAATGGTGCTGCCTGCGAGCTCACCGTTCTTCAATCGCGCGGAGACTTTGTCCGACAGCCGCCACAACAGTTTCTCAAGCGTCGCGAAATCGCTGATATCGGTCTCGAACGTGGTCTCGCTGGAAATCGTCTTGGCGCCGCGATCGGCCACGACGCGGCGATCATCCAGGCCGCGCGCGAGCCGCCACAGCCTGCGGCCCTCGGTCGGAAATTGCCTCATCAGCTCGATCTCGTCGGCGCGCTGCAAATCCGCGATGGTGCGAAAGCCGCGGCTCGCGAGCCGTTCCTGGGTCGCCGGTCCGACGCCAAAGATAAATCCGACCGGTTTTTCGGCCAGCATGGTTTTGGCCTCATCCTGATCGAGCGCCGCGAAACCGCGTGGCTTGTCGAGGTCGGAAGCGATCTTGGCCAGGAATTTGTTGCAGGACAGACCCACCGAAACCGTGATCCCGATATTGCGTTCGACCTCACGGGCAAAGCGCGCCAGCACCTTTGCCGGGATCATGCCGTGCACGCGCTGGGTGCCGGAAAGATCCAAAAATGCCTCGTCGATCGACAGCGGTTCGACCAGCGGCGTCAGCGCGTGCATGGCGTGGCGCACCTCGCGGCCGACCCTGACATATTTCGTCATGTCCGGCCGGATCACGGTTGCCGACGGGCATAGCGCGAGCGCCTTGAACATCGGCATCGCCGAGCGTACTCCGAACGTGCGGGCGATGTAGCACGCCGCCGATACCACGCCGCGTTTTCCCCCGCCGATGATCACGGGCTTGTCGGCGATCTCGGGGTTGTCGCGCTTCTCGACGGTGGCGTAGAACGCGTCGCAGTCGACGTGGGCAATGGCGAGCCGAGGCAGCGCAAGGTGACGAACCAGGCGAGGGGAGCCGCATTCGCCACAACGCCGCGCTGACTGGTCGAGATCGGCGAGGCAATCCCGGCAAAAGCAGGTCGGCGTGCCCGCTAGCGCTGGCCCAGGCTCGGTCACGGCACGTCGCGCTCCCAATGCGGGTCGCCGAGCACCTGGCGCGCCGCGGCAATGTTGGTGGGATGAAGCTTTGAGGCGTCGGCAAATGCCTTTACAGTCGCGTCATCGCGCATGACGAAATCCAGCACGCTCGTAAGGAAGCGCGGATCGGCCGCGGCGGTACGCAGGGTTTCCGGTCCGATGCCGCTTTCGGCCAAAAACAGGCCCAACCGCTCGGGTTCGCCGGCGATGAAAGAGAGCGCCTGAACCGCAACGATTTCAGCTACTTCCCGGGGGTTGTGAACAGGCTTTTTCAACGACCGATTTGCCTTTCCGTTAACTTTTGGTCTCTAATTTGAAACCATCATGCCCGAGTCTCCGCGATCGGCACAAGCAAGTGGAAACCACCTTCGCTAAGATAGACCTCGGGCTTAACGGGTTGGAGCGAATCTGACGCTAGTTTGAATTCACATGTCGACACGTCCGGTAGTGACACTGCAAGCCGGGCCTGTCTCCTTGGGATTGGGAGGGACGGGATGGCCAAAACCGTCCTGATCGTGGAGGACAACGAGCTCAATATGAAGCTCTTTCGCGATCTGTTGGAAGCGCACGGCTATCAGACCTCCGGCACCAGCAATGGTTTCGAGGCGCTCGATCTCGTGCGCAAGATGCGCCCCGATCTGATCCTGATGGATATCCAGCTTCCGCAGGTCTCCGGCCTCGAAGTGACGCGCTGGATCAAGGACGATCCGGAGTTGCGCTCGATTCCGGTAGTTGCGGTCACGGCATTTGCAATGAAGGGGGATGAGGAGCGCATCCGCGAGGGGGGATGCGAGGCTTATTTGTCCAAGCCGATTTCGGTCGGCAAGTTTATTGAGACCGTACGGCGTTTTGTTGGGTAGGAGTGAGTTTCGATGTCCGCGCGTATCCTGGTCGTCGATGACGTTCCAGCCAACATGAAATTGCTGGAAGCCCGCCTGTCGGCGGAATATTTCGACGTACTGACCGCGACCAACGGCACTGAGGCGCTGCAAATCTGCTCGCGCGCCGAATGCGACATCATCCTGCTCGACGTGATGATGCCCGACATCGACGGATTTGAAGTCTGCCGCCGGCTCAAATCCAATCCGATAACCCATTTCATTCCGGTGGTCATGATCACCGCGCTGGATAGCCCGGCCGATCGCGTGCGCGGGCTCGAGGCCGGCGCCGACGATTTCCTGACCAAGCCGGTGTCCGAAGTCGTGCTGATCGCGCGGGTGCGTTCGCTGACGCGGCTGAAGATGATGACGGATGAGCTGCGCATGCGCGCCATCACTTCGCTCGAGATCGGCATCCAGGCGCCGGAGCGCGAAGCGGTTGCCGACACCGGCAAGGGCGGACGGATCCTCTTGGTCGACGACCGGCCGTCTTCCTACGAGCGGCTGGCGCCGGTGTTGAGCGCCGAGCACACGGTCGATGTCGAAACCAACCCGGCGGAGGCGCTGTTCCATGCCGCCGAAGGCAATTACGACCTTCTGATCGTCTCGCTCAGCCTCGATCAATTCGATGGGCTTCGGCTGTGCAGCCAGGTGCGCTCGCTGGAGCGGACGAGGGCGGTACCTATTCTGGCGATCTCCGATGCCGACAACAATTCGCGGCTGTTGCGCGGACTGGAGATCGGCGTCAACGACTATCTGTTGCGCCCGGTCGACAAGAACGAATTGCTGGCGCGGGCGCGCACACAGATCCGCAAGCGCCGCTATACCGATCATCTGCGCGACAACGTGCAGAACTCGATCGAAATGGCGGTCATGGATGGGCTGACCGGGCTGCATAACCGCCGCTACATGGAAACCCATCTGGCGACGCTCGCCGAGCAGGCTGCAACCCGCGGCAAGCCGCTGGCGCTGATGATGCTCGACATCGATTACTTCAAGTCGATCAACGACAATTACGGTCACGACGCCGGCGATGACGTGCTGCGCGAGTTCGCGGTGCGGATCCGCAAGTCGATCCGCGGCCTCGATCTCGCCTGCCGCTATGGCGGCGAGGAATTCGTGATCGTGATGCCGGAAACCGATCTCCACGTCGCGGGCATGGTGGCGGAGCGGCTGCGCCGCTCGATCGCGGGCGAGCCGTTTGCGGTTCACAAGGGAGAAGAGCGGATCGAGGTCACGATCTCGATCGGGCTGTCGACCCTGGAAGTGAAGGGCGAGGCCGTCGCGGACCTGCTCAAGCGTGCCGACACCGCGCTCTATCGCGCCAAACATGACGGCCGCAACCGTGTGGTGTCGCAGGCGGCGTAAGCTCGCATTTTCCGATTCACTGTTTTCCGATTCCTTTGTCAAAGGGCGCCGGACACGCAACCGCGGTCTCGCGGCGGCAATCCGCCCAAGCTGTGCATCAACGTGTCCCTCAATAGTAAAGAGGGCGCAGGGAAAGCCGGGTGCCCAATGCACCCGCAGCCTCGCGTGCGAAAGTAAAAAGCACACGAGCATAGTCACTACAGGTTCACCGGTTACACCCGGCCTTCCCTGCGCAATGGTTTTAACGCGTATAGCGCGCTCTCCCCGGTGAACGGGCTCTTTTGCCACCGTCGCCCGCGCTTCTTATCGCAGACTTGACTCCAGCGTCACGAAGTCAGGACCACACGCCTTGGCCGTCCGCTTCAGTGACACTCGTCAACGGCACCTCCACGTCCATTGCATCCCCGCCCTACGTTTCGTGACGATCGCGATACGCCCCTCTCGAGAGGGCGGGATGCGCGAGTCGTAATTTTGATTTGCCCGACGGCACAGCGCGAGCGCCTGCGACAAAGTAACACGACGGGCAATTTTCGCATGGCGGGTATGCGCGAATTGCCCGTCCGTCGGGCATAGCGGAAAATTTTTGCTTATTGGGCTAGACTGAGAATTCGGAAAACAGCCGTCGTCGGGCAAATCAAATCGATGCAAATGACCTACAGCCGACTCTCGACGATTGAAGTGCCGGGTTCATCTCAAATCGCCGGGCGTGATGGTCCCTGTGCAATCGTCAGCAGAGCCTCAGCCAGTGCCGCGGCGGGCTTGTCGGGCCGCGCCTTCTCATAGATCGCGAACTCAAGGTCAGGAAGCCGCGGCAGCCCTTCTTCCACGCCGAGAATGCGCAATCCCGCAATCAGCGCGCTGGCAGGAAGCGGGGTGATGGCGAGCCCCGCGAGCGCCGCCGCGCGCACGCCTGTCAAACTGGGGCTGGTATAGACGATCTCCCAGGTCAGTTCGTTGTCATTGAGCGCGGCGAGTGCAGCCTCGCGAGAAACCGATCGCTCGCGATACAGGGCCAGCGGCAGCGCCGCACCCGGAACAAGATCGAACGTGTCGGCCGCGGCCCAGACCAGCGGCTCACGCCACAGCAGACCCCCTTTCGAGGTTCCGAGCGGGCGCTTTGCGAACACGACGTCAAGCCGCCCCGCATTGAGTTGCTCGATCAATTCCGCGCTGACGCCGATCTGCACCTCGAGCTTCACGCCCGGATGGATCTTGGCGAAGCGGCCGAGCGCCGAAGGCAGCGAGCCGCCGGCGACCTCCTCGACCACGCCGAGACGCACCGTGCCAGACAGCCGCGGCGCCGCCAGGCGATGACGGGCCGCTTCCTCAAGTTGCAACAGGCGACGCGCGTCGCCGAGCAGCATCTCGCCATCGTCGGTCAGTGCGACACTGCGCGTTGTCCGCCGGAACAAGGGCCGTTTGGTCTCGAGCTCGAGCCGCTTGATCTGCTGGCTCACCGTCGACTGCGTCAGGTTGAGCCGCTCCGCGGCGCGGTGGAAACCGCCGCAATCGACCACGGCAACAAACGAACGCAGCAACTCGAATTCCATCATGGGCGATTAATCCGATTCAACGATCAATCATATTATGAAATATCGCTTCTGTGATCAATGCCGACGCTTATTTCTCGAACGACCAGACGTCGAACGATGGAGAACAGACATGCTCATGCTCAATCGCCGGATGCTCCTGCGTGCCGGCTCTGCCGCCGTCGGGGCCGCCACACTCGCGCCCACTAAAAATCAACCCCCGGAGTCTGATCGATGACGAAATTGCAGACACTTGCGGCGATGGCCGCTGGCGTGCTCACAGCAACGCTCGGCGGATTTGAGGCTCACGCCCAGACGGCCGCGCCGGTCGAGGCGCGCAACGTTGTGCTGATGCACGGAGCGATACGGGTGAAGGGCCGCGGCGCTCAAGCAAGCGTCGGCTCCGTGGTATCGAGCACCGATGCTTCGTTTTGCGCCCAGCGTTGGGCGTACTACGACCCGGCGTCCGGGAAGTATATGGGCGACGATGGTCAGTGGCGTCCTTGTCGATAAAAGTTAGTGAAGTTGCGATCGACCCCAAGCGGCGACAACCAGAAGCAGGCTGATTTGGGACGGTCTCGCAGTTGAGGTGATCGACGCGGGAAAGAGACAAGCGATAGAGCTGGCCAAGGCAATTTTGATTGTTGCCCAGCACCTCAATGCAAAGGCTCCGAGAGACGCATGGAAGGCAAAGCAAGATTCGTCTTTCCGCTCGTGATCACCGCCATTATCGCTTTTGTCGTGAGCGGGGCGTTGACGTTCTTCAATATCGGCTGGCGCAATGATTTTTTGATGCGATGGTGGTCCGACTTCGCCATCGGCTGGCCGATCGCGGCCAGCACCGCCTATCTCGCGATCCCCTTCGCCCACAGCCTCACCCAGCGCATCGTTGCCGCCATCGAAAGGACCTGAGCAGCTCCTTGCGGGACGGCTTGACGTCGTGTTCGCCAGGCGTCTGCTCGGCACCGCACGGACGCTTGGCTGATGGTCGACTGCGTCACGTTGAGCCGCTCCGCGGCGCGATGGAAGCCCCGCATTCGGCCACGGCAACAAAGGCACGCAGCAACTCGAAATTCAGCATGCAATTGATCCTCTTTTTCGATCAATCATATTATAAAATATCGTTTCGATTATCAATGATGGCTTCCTACCTCTCGCTTCAACGACAGCATTGAGCGAAGGAGATCCATCATGTCAGGCACGTCACGACGCGGAGCAGATCGCGCCTCCCGTCTCGCACGAGCTGCCGCGCTCAGCGGCACCAGCGGAAAAATCTGTCCCGCCGACCGCGCGACGCGGTTGCTCGAAGTAATCATCGAGCCGGGCGACCGCGTGACGATCGAAGGCGACAATCAGAAGCAGGCGGATTTTCTCGCCTCAGCCCTGGCGAAGGTGGATCCCGCGCGGGTGCACGATCTGCACATGGTGCAGTCTGTGTTGGCGCTGCCCGAACATCTGGCCGTGTTCGAGCGCGGTATCGCGAACCGCCTGGATTTCGCTTTCGCCGGACCGCAGAGCCGCAAGCTCGCCGAACTGGTCGCGAACGGGACGGTGAAGATCGGGGCGATCCATACCTATCTCGAACTCTATGCCCGCATGCTGGTCGATCTGACGCCGCGCGTGGCGCTGATCGTCGCCGACAAGGCGGATCGCAACGGCAACCTCTACACTGGCCCCAATACCGAAGACACGCCGACCATCGCCGAGGCCACCGCGTTCCGGGGCGGCATAGTCGTCGCACAGGTTAACGAGATCGTCGATCGGCTGCCCCGCGTTGACGTGCCCGGCGACTGGGTCGATGTCGTGGTGCCGAGCCCGAAGCCCTAT
>JBATYU010000424.1:0-6362 GCA_049674245.1 Bradyrhizobium sp.
GGTCGTATGCTTTTTTGGCGCTCGCCTTTCGTGCTTCCGTTCTCCAACTGGTGAGCTAGTAGTTCGTAGGGCGGGCAAAGCGTAAGCGTGCCCACCAGCTTTGCGCGCTACAAAAAATGGTGGGCACGGCGCGATAGACGCACCTTTGCCCACCCTACGAATAATCGTCTAGCGCTAGAACTCGCCGTGGCCTTGCGGATCAACCAGCCGGTTGATCCGTTGTGCCGCGGCGACGGCGAACCGCACCGTCATCAATTTCCGGGTCGGTGCCGGCAGGCGGTGCTCCGGCGCCTCGCAATACAGATGCGCGCCATAGGCGTCGGCGACGATCAGGCCGGTTTGTTTCGGGAAAATCTCGCACGGCAAATCCCGCGTGAACGCGAAAAACAGCCGGTCGCAATGGGCGCGATAGTCTTCCCATTTGTGATCGGCGCGCAAATCCTCGACCGACGATTTGATCTCGACGATCCAGATCTCGCCGCGTTCGTTCAGCGCCACCAGATCGGCACGACGTCCCGACGGCAGCGGCAGCTCGCTGATGCAGGCAAATCCGAACGAGCGTAACAGTCGGGCGGTGCCGCGCGCGATCGCAAGCGCCGTCTCGGACTGACGGCGGTCCGGCGCGGGCACGAGGCTGATCTTTTGGGCGGGCGATTCCATTTTCGGCAGTCTATCCGATTTCGGGGAAACCCTGAAGACGCAGATCAGGCAAAGGCCGTGTTCCCCGCCAAATGCGCGAAACTTTGACTTGGCGCGGTGCAAAAAATCGGCATTGTGCTGCCATGACCCAAGAAACCACACGAGAAGCCGAGACCGAGGCGAAGGCCGGCGCAATCATCGTGCCAGTGACGCTGTTCGAGCAGAACTGCACCATCATCTGGCACGAGCCGAGCAAAAAGGCTGTCGTGATCGACCCCGGCGGCGACGTGCCGAAGATTCAAGCCGCCATCAAGCAGACCGGCGTTACTGTCGAAAAAATCTGGCTCACGCACGGCCATATCGACCATGTCGGCGGCGCCGCGGAGTTGCGCGACGCGCTGAAGGTTAGAATCGAAGGCCCGCATATCGCCGACAAATTCCTGCTCGACAATGTGGTGGCAAGCGGTGCCCGGTTCGGCATGACCGGCGTGCGCGATTTCGCACCGGACCGCTGGCTTGTGGAGGGCGATCAGGTCGGAATCGGCGGGCTCTCCTTCGATATCCTGCATTGCCCCGGCCATTCGCCGGGCAGCGTGGTGTTCTTCAACAAGGAATTGCGCTTCGCCCATGTCGGCGACGTCCTGTTCAACGGCTCGGTCGGGCGCAGCGACATTCCCGGCGGCAATCACGCCACGCTGATCAAATCGATCAAGGACAAGCTGTTGCCGCTCGGCGACGATGTCGCCTTCATCTGCGGCCATGGCGCCGGGTCGAGCATCGGCCAGGAACGGATGACGAACCTGTTCCTCACCGGCGAGATGTAGCTTCGAAAATTTGGCGGCGCTGACCGTTCCGCAGGGCGCCTACTTCATCAGGCCTGCGGCGGTGAGCGCACGCGTAATGACGGCGCCGACATCGATGCCGCGGCGCCCCGTGGGGCGCTTGGTCTTCTTTGTCTGAGGCTTGGGGCGGGGTTCGAGCGTCGCTAACGGCCACAGCACTTTTGCGAGATCCGGCATGGGCGTCGACACCGGAGAAACTGACGGGATCAATTTGGCGCTCGGGGAAGCGGCTTGCGGCTGCTGCACGCGCTGGGTCAGGCCAAAGAAATTGGCGATGTGATAGGACGAGGAAATCCCTGCCTCGATCAGGAACGCGCCCTCAGTGCCGATTCGCTGGCCATTATCGGCCGTACCCAGCGGCGTGCCGTGCGCCATATTGGTGATGGTGTAGGATTCGACGACGGTTTCGCCGTCCGTATTCCACCAGATTTGCCGCGGATAGCCGTCGACCGTGCCTTCCGACATCGGCGTCGGCGGCAAATGATGCACGTCGAGCCACTGTTTCACGATCTCATCGGCGTTGCCGGGGTTGACCGTGCGGTCGGCGCTGCCGTGCCATACCGACACTTTCGGCCACGGGCCTTTATGCCTTGAAGCGTTGCGCACCGCATCGCCCAATTCCGTCGCCTGACGCGGGGCCGACTGCATCATGCCACGCATTGCTTCGCGCATGTTGTCGGCCACGCCGAACGGCAGGCCTGCGATCACGGCACCGGCCGCGAACAGTTCCGGATAGGTTGCGAGCATCACCGAGGTCATCGCGCCGCCCGCGGAGAGCCCGGTGACATAGACGCGGCGCCGGTTGATGCCATGGATGGCGACCATCCGCACGATCATGTTCCGGATCGAACAGGCCTCGCCCTGGTCGCGCGCGGTGTCTTCCGGTTTGAACCAGTTGAAACAGCCCGCGGCGTTATTCGAAAGCTGCTGCTCCGGCATCAGCAAGGCAAAGCCGTAGCGCTTCGCCATCGTCGACCAGCCGGCGCCAAGATCGTAACCGGCGGCGGTCTGTCCGCAGCCGTGCAGCACGACGACCAGCGCGGGCCGGTGCGGCACACTGCCGGGCACGAAGGAGAACATCCGGAGCGCGCCGGGATTGGTCCCAAATGCGGTTGTTTCGACAAGCGGGCTGCGGACGCGATGTCGCGCGCCTCTCCCCAGCCCCGCAAAGCCGTTCAGCTTTTGCAGGTGCTTGAGAAACTCGACATTCTTGGCAAGGGACAACGGTGGCTCCTTGGCGAGATTTTCCAACCCAACCAAGAGCAAATAGTTGCTGCACTGCAAAATAAAAAGGCCGTGTGCTGTTAATCCCCAAAATTAAATCGTTAACGGCATCAGGCAGCCGCGCGGCGCATCCACGACAGAAATGCGACGGCAGCAACAATCGACAACGCAAACAGCGCTGACGATGCAAACATTGCTGACTGCGCGGAACGCGCTGATTCGATCGCAAAAAATACCGCGCCGATGGCAGCGACGCCGGTGGCGTTGGCGATCTGCGCCGTGGTGCCGTAGATGCCGGCGCCTGAACCCGCGCTGGCTGGCTTTACCGTCGAAAGCACCGCGCTCGACAGTGGCGCCATCACCAGCCCCTGGCCGTATCCGAAGATGGTCAACACCAGCGCCAGCAACCACGCGGAAGGCGCTTTGAGGAGAGCAATCGTCAGCACCAGCGCCGCAAGGCCGACGATTTGCACGGCGCAACCCTCGATCAGCACCAGCGTGCCGCGATGCCTTGCCCGCGCGCCACTATGCCGCGAGGCAACGACAAAAGTCAGCGCCAGCGGCACGAACACCAGGCCCGCGTCGAGCGGCGTAATCTGCAAACCGCGCTGCATGAACATGGTCATGACCAGATAGAACGACAAATTGGCGCAGAAGAAGAAAAATGCGGCACAGAGGCCCCGCATGAAGGCCGCATCCGTTAGTAGCGCAAGGTCGATCAACGGCATGCCGCCGCGGCGCGCCACCGCGCGCTCGAGCTTTGGGAATGCCGCGACGATGGCGACGCCGGACGCCATCACCAGCCACACCCAGGGCGCCCAGTGCACGTCGTGGCCGAACAACAGCGGCCCGATCAGGCACAACAGACCGAGAAACAGCACGATCGCGCCTGGAATATCGAGCCGGGTGCCGGGCCGGCGCGGCACCGACGGCATGATCCACATGCCGGCTGCGACAATGAAGAGACCGAACGGTACGTTGACGAAGAACACGGCGCGCCAGCCGAGGCCTCCGAGGTCGAGCGTCACCAGTATGCCGCCGAGCGCAAAGCCGGCCGCGCCGGCAAGGCCAAGCACGATGCCGTAGATGCCGAAGGCGCGGCCACGCTGGTCATCGGCGAACAGCAAATGCAATGTGGCGAGCACCTGGGGCACCATCAGCGCCGCGGTCGCGCCTTGCGCGAGCCGCGCCGCGATCAATTCCGGGCCGGATTGCGCCAGTCCACACCATAGCGACGTCGCAGAGAAACCTAGCACGCCGGCGATGAAGATGCTCTTGGTGCCGTAGATGTCGCCGAGCCGGCCGCCGCTGACGACCAGCGTCGCGTACGCGATCAGATAGACCGCGATCACGGATTCGATCTGCGCCGGGCTCGCATGCAATTCGACCGCAATGGTCGGGATCGCGACATTGACGATGAAGGCATCGACGCCGAACATGAACTGCGCCGCGACCACGATCGCAAGCACCCACCAGCGCCGCGATGTGTCCACCCGTGCCGAAACCACCTGATGCATGGCGGAGGACCTTTGTTCGAATTCCACCGCCGCGACGATTTCAGCTTTCAGTTATCGGCGCGATTACCTCCGAGGTAAACGTCGTCATTCCGGGATGGTCCCAACGGGTCGGCGCTTTGCGCCGCCCGATGACAGGCTCCGGACCAGACCTCAGATGTGCAATTCGGTATCCGCAGGATGGCGCTCTCGATATTGCCGCGCTCGTTGCGGCAGGGAATGACGATGCTGACCGAGAATTTGCGGTCGGGAAATTGCCGGACCGGCGCCAAAGCGAACCCGATTTGGCGCCGGTTCTGCGGCGCGGGAACGGGCCGGCGCGCTTGGCCTTAGTCGCCCAGTCGCTTAAGCTCCGGCGGTAAGGCGAGCCCAATGCCCCCGCAAAAACCCAAAATTCTTCTAAGCGAAGGCTCAAGCCTGTCCTCGCGCGAAGCCATCACGGCGTTGGGGCTCACCGGGCACCAGGTCGAACTGGTGTCGAGCGATCCGATGTGCCTTGGACGTTTCTCGCGCTTTGTCAGGCGCGTGCATCGAGCACCCGCATCCGGCGCCGATCCGGACGGTTATCTCGCCGCGGTGATCGACGTGGTCAAATCGCGCTCGATCGACGCGCTGCTTCCGGTGCATGAGCAGGCCTATCTGTTCGCCGCCGCACGCAAGCAACTCCCGCCAGGTCTCGGCGTCGCGCTCGCCGATTTCGAGGCGTTTGAGCAGGTGCAAAGCAAGGCGAGCCTTGCCGAGCTGTTGACGCGACTGAACGTGCCGCAGCCAATGACCGAAGTCGTCCGCTCGGCCGACGAATTCGCGAAAAGCCGGCCGTATCCGTTTTTCGTCAAGGCCGCCTTCGGTACCGCGAGCATGGGCGTCTGGCGGGTCGGCGATGACCGCAAGCGCGATGCGGTGCTGGCGCAACTCGAAGCCCAGAATGCGTTCGCCGAGGGCCTGCTGGTCCAGGCCGCTATATCCGGCGCGCTGGAGCGCACGCAAGCCGTGTTCGACCATGGCCGTCTCGTCGCCAGCCATATCTACCGCCAGGTCGCGGAAGGTCCCGGCGGCGGCGATGTGCTCAAGATCAGCGTCGTCAGCGCGGAGGTCCGCGAGACCGTGACGCGAATCGGACAGGCGCTGAAGTGGCACGGCGCGCTGTCGTTCGATTACATCCGCGACGATCCGATGGCAAAACCCTATTTCATCGACGCCAATCCGCGCCTGGTCGAGCCGATGAATGCCTGGTTTTCCGGCGTCGACCTGCCCGGCGCCTTGCTGCAGGTATCGCTCGGCAAGAGCCCGCCAGCACAGGCCGATGGCCGCGCAGGCGTGCTGACCCGGCTTGGTTTGATGGGGCTGTCGGACGTCGCACTGCACCGCCAGCGCCGGCGCGACATTTTGAGGGAAATCGCCTTGCTCGCTTCTAATTCCGGGCGATACCGCGGCTCGCGCGAAGAGCTGGTGCCGCTGCTGACCGACCCGTGCTGCGCGATTCCGCTTGCCGTGGTGATGGCGAGGCTATTGCTCACGCCCCAAGCAGCCATCCGCTTCGCCGACTCTACCGTCGCGGCCTACAGCCTGACGCCTCAAGCGATCCATCGGCTGCACGCATGGCAGCATTCCGCTTGAGCCGCAACGCCGTTTGCGCGATTGCGCAAGCGCCTGCCAGCACGTAGCCTGCGCGGCAGAGCCATCAAGAACAAATTCCGTTCGGGAGAAAATACCATGGCGCGCCTTAAGTTCGGAGCCTTCCTCGCCCCGCATCACCCGATCGGTGAGCATCCGATGCTGCAATTCCGCCGCGACCTCGATTTCGTCGAGCAGCTCGACGCGCTAGGTTATGACGAATTCTGGTGCGGCGAGCACCATTCGTCGGGCTGGGAAACCATCGCCTCGCCGGAAATGTTTCTGGCGGCGGCCGGCGAACGCACCAAGCGTATCAAGCTCGGCACCGGCGTGATCTCGCTGCCCTATCATCACCCCTTCAATGTCGCCCAGCGCATGGTGCAGCTCGACCACATGACCGGCGGCCGCGCCATTTTCGGCTCCGGCCCCGGCGCACTGGCCTCGGACGCGCATACGCTCGGCATCGATCCCATGACGCAGCGCGATCGCCAGGACGAGGCGATTGCGATCATTCGGCGGCTATTCAACG
>JBATYU010000425.1:0-9237 GCA_049674245.1 Bradyrhizobium sp.
CTAAAGGAATACACGCAGTTCGGCCAGGGCATCCCGTTCGGTGAGGCGACGCCACGCGCCGGCAACGACTCGGGCGGTGGCCAGCCCGGCGTCATCCTCAAGTGCAAGGGCTGGGAGACCGATCCCAATGCCTACATCTACTTCATCACCCAGGCGCCGGTGTGGGAGAAGATCTGCGACGTCATCGGCGAACCCGGCTGGAAGACGCATCCCGATTACGCAAAACCCCCCGCCCGGCTGTCGCGGTTGAACGAAATCTTCTCGCGCATCGAGCAATGGACGATGACCAAGACAAAATTCGAGGCGATGGATATCCTCAACAAGGACGACATCCCCTGCGGCCCGATCCTTTCGATGAAGGAGTTGATCGAAGATCAGTCGTTGCGCGCGACCGGCACGGTGGTCGAGGTCGATCACCCGACCCGCGGCAAGTATTTCTCGGTCGGCAACCCCATCAAGCTCTCCGACAGCCCGAGCGAGGTGATCCGCTCGCCGCTGCTTGGCGAGCACACCGACGAGATATTGCGCCAGGTCTTGGGGTACAGCGATCATCAGGTCGCGGAAATCCACGATTCCGGCGCGCTCGATCCGCCGCGCAAGCAGGCAGCCGAGTAACCGGTCACCAGCTGCGGTTGGAACTACCCGAAAGCCGCTGGTTTCCGGCGGCTTTTTCATTTCTTGAAAAGGGCCATCATGGCATTTATGTTGCATTGCAAACCACGTTATGCTGCTATGCAAACAAATTCGTTGTTTCTGGTATCTGGTATACATAAGTTGTTTCCAGACAGCGGCGCGGCGCTCGCGTTAGCCAACAAAAGGGAACCCTATGTCCAAGGCTGCATCCATCGGCCTCGTGCCATCCACCAACTTGTTCGGCCGCGTCCTGGCCGCGCTCGATCGCATTCTGATGGCCAGCGCCCGCGCCGCCATTAGGAACGGCGACCTCCCCTATTTCGGGCTCTGAAACCCTGAAACACGGTTGATCGGGGACCACTCTGTCGGCTCCGTATCGAGCTCTTGCCGATCGAAGACCCCGGCTTTCCGGGGTCTTTTTTTATGGCCTCGCCGGACCGCCGGCGAACGCGCCGCTCCGCCGGCCATGGAAAGAATGGCTTGTGCTCTGGCATAACACATACCAATATGCCCGACCGGCAACGCTCGCTAAACCTAACAGAGCGTGCCTCGGGAGGAGCTATGACGGATACGGTTCACGGAACGGTCCCCGCGACTGAACGCGTCAGCGATGCGTATCGCTGGACACAGCTGGCCATCGGCGTCTGCGCGATGGTGATGATCGCCAATTATCAATATGGCTGGACGTTCTTCGTCCCCGATATCCAGAAAAAGTTTGGATGGGATCGCGCCTCGATCCAGTTGGCGTTCACGCTGTTCGTCCTGTTTGAAACCTGGCTGGTGCCGGTCGAAGGCTGGTTCGTCGACAAATACGGTCCGCGCCTCGTGGTCCTGGTCGGCGGCATCCTCTGCGCCATCGGATGGGCGATCAACGCCGAAGCAACCACGCTCAACGGCTATTACCTCGGCATGATCGTGGCGGGCATCGGCGCCGGCGCCGTCTACGGGACCTGCGTCGGCAACGCGCTGAAATGGTTTCCGGACAAGCGCGGCCTTGCCGCAGGCATCACGGCGGCGGGATTTGGCGCGGGTTCAGCGCTGACGGTTGCGCCCATCCAGGCGATGATCAAGGATTCCGGCTTTCAGAGTACGTTCCTGTATTTCGGGTTGGGTCAGGGGATCATCATCATTATCCTGGCATTCTTCCTGTTCGCGCCGAAAGCGGGGCAAGTGCCGGCCGCCATCCAGAGCGCCACCATTTTCCAGAGCCGGCGCAACTACGGACCGGCTGAAGTCATCCGGCAACCGGTCTTCTGGCTGATGTATTTGATGTTTGTGTTGGTCGGCGCCGGTGGATTGATGGTCACCGCCAATCTCAAGCCGATCGCGGTCGACTGGAAGCTCGACAACGTCCCGGTCACGCTGATGGCGATGACGATGACGACGGTGACGTTCGCAGCAACCCTCGACCGTATCCTCAACGGCCTGACGCGCCCGTTCTTCGGCTGGGTCTCCGACATGATCGGCCGCGAGAACACGATGTTCATCGCCTTCGGCCTCGAGGGCATCGGCATCTGGGCGCTGTATATGCTGGGTCACGACCCCGTGTGGTTCGTGTTGCTGTCGGGCATCGTGTTCTTCGCCTGGGGCGAGATCTATTCCCTCTTCCCATCGACTTGCACCGACACCTTCGGCGCGAAATTCGCAACCACGAACGCTGGCCTGCTTTATACGGCCAAGGGTACCGCCGCCCTGCTGGTGCCGGTTGCGAATTACATGCAGCAGTCCTCGGGATCCTGGGATCGGGTGTTCCTGATCGCTGCGGGCGCGAATATTCTGGCTTCGCTGCTTGCAATCGTCGCGCTTAAGCCCTGGCGCAAGGTCGTGGTTGCCAGATCCCAAGCGTCTTCCGCCTGATTGCCAGAGTTCGAAGAAAGGAGGCGCACCGTGGTGCGCCTCTCTTTTTGCCCGACATGGCAGGCGCGGATATCGGGGCCTAAGCCCGGGGTTTGCGAACCGCCTCTTCGAGGAAGGACTGAAGTCCGGCAATACATTGAAGATCGCGGTAGAGGCGGTGTTTGTTGGCGGCAATTTCTGAAGATACATCTTTCCGTCTCTGCTCGTTGCGACCGAGAGCGCTCGCAATCGAAATATATTCGTCGACGGTGCGAGCCGTGGTGTCGCGAACATTCATCATGTTCAGGATCGCGGCTGCGTGACGGCCGCGCATCATCTGCCCGGCGAAAGCAACGATCGGAATATCGTGAACAAGGCCTTCCAGGATCGAGTTGCAGCCTGACCAGCCGATACTGTCCAACACGATATCGCACTGGCCGATGGCGGCCGTGAAATGATCCGGCGCAAGCCGAGGCAGGAAAACGCAGTGATCTGCCGCATTGAGGCCGGCGGCGCCAAATGCGCGCTCAAGCCGGAACTTGAACATCTCCGTGACGCCCTTGCCCCCTCCGAACTCGATAAAGGCGAACTGGCAGTCGGGTATCTCAAGCGCGATCCGCGCGAAAACCTCGTCGAATTGCGGCAGATATTTTGGCAATGACTGGGCGCACCAATAGACCACCGCATCCGCGCGCAGCCCGAGTTCTGCCCGTTCGATTTCGAGCGGCGCGACGTCGACGGGTTCATAATAGATGGACAGATTGGGCAGGCGGATGAGGTTTTCCGAATAGTGCGCCATTGCGCCCGGCGGCTCCATCAAGTCGCTGCTGACGAAGTGATCGATGGTTGGAAATCCGCTCGTGACGGGATGCCCCCAGGAAGCGCATTGAACCACTGCCAATCGCTGGGCGGCGATTTGCGCGGAGACCTTGTCCATTCCGATTTCGGGAAACAGCAGAACGTGCGGCGCATCGTCCAGTATGGTGCGTCGCCAGGCATCGAGCGAAAACGGCCCCTGCACGAATCGATCACAGAGCGCCGCCGCAACGCCCGTCTCGCTGTCGCGCTCAATACCCGTGTGATAGCCACAAATGTGAAACCGATCGCGATCGAGCATCTTGAGCCATCCCTTGATCGGGATCTTCCAGTTCGAATGCTGCCGGAAGAATCCGCTGACGATGCCGAGCTTGATCCGCTCGTGCGGCGCTGGAGGATTTGGCAAAACGGGCGGCTCGTATCTGGCGGCCATGATTTTGCAAACCAGCGAACCATACGCGGTCTGAAGCTCGCGATCGTCAAAACCCTGATAGGGCAGATAGAACGGCTGGTGCGAGCCGATCGCCTCGGCAAGCGCCGCTGGCGCGCCGGCTGCCGTTACATCCGCGCTCAGCTTGGCCAGCCGGCCTGCATACGCGGCGCGCTGCGTCGCGATGTCGGATTCGTCCCAGTACAGCGCCGGAAGCTCCGCCATGCATAGCGCGAGCTCGGCTTCCAGAAAATCCGGCTTGAGCGCGAACGCCTCTGCGAAATGGGCTCTCGCGTCCGCAATCCTTGTCTCGGCGCGCAGTGCCACGCCGCAATTGTAATGCGCCATGAAGGAATTCGGGTCGATCCTGAGCGCCGCCTCGTATTGTGCGATGGCCTGATCGCGCCGGCCAGCGGCGCGCAAGATATTGCCAAGGTTGTTGCGTGCCCCGGCGCTGTCCGGACGCAGCGCGACCGCGCGTTCGGCATGGGCCAGTGCTTCGGGCAACCGGTCGCCATCTTGAAGCAAGGCGGCGAGATAAAGGTGAGCATCGATGAAATCGGGCCGCAGCAAGACCGCAGTGCGATAATGTTTCTCGGCATCCACCTTGCGGCCGGCTAGTTCCATCACCGAGGCCAGATTGAAATGCGCAACCGGAGAATCCGGCGTGGTTTTCAGCACCAGTTCAAACTGTGTCAACGCTTCCTCGAGGCGGCCGAGCGACCGCAATCCCCGCCCGAGATTGTTGCGCGCCTCGTTATATCCGGGGTTAAGCTCGACGGCTCTTTCGAAACAGGATAATGCTTCCGCAAACGATCCCTGGGTTGCAAGGATCACGCCCCGGTCGTTGTGCGCCTCGGCGAAATCCGGATCGAGCATCACCGCACGGCCAACCAGCGAGGCCGCTTCAGGGCGTCTCAATTGATGTGCGAGCACTCCCAGCAAGTGAAATGCTCGCGCGTTTTGCGGATCGCTATCGCAGACGAGACGGTAGAGCCGTTCAGCGTCACTCAGGCGACCGGCGCGATGGTGAGCCATCGCGGCTGCGAGCGTCTGTTCCGAACGGCCCCCGGCATTCATCGCGACATCCAGAAAGCCAAGCCTTCTCGTTTGCCCTCACTCGCAGGCCCGGTAGCGCCCGAGGCCCAGATCGATCTCGCAAGGTTCGCCATAGACCCAGACCGGCTGATCGCAGGGTATAGCACGCGTCGAGCGATAAATCGTGTCGCAGGCAATGTTGTTGCGGGGATGCAGCACCAGCGTTGGGCCGCTATATGGCGCCGGCGGAACTTCACCCCCGACAACGTACGCATGGTGGTGGTGCCTTCGCGCCTTATACCCGTCGGCATATCCGTTGCTGGTGCCGAGCGCGAGAACGGCCGCGAGCGTGACGATGGTTCGCATCATGATTCTTCTCCCCTTGTCGATTAGGCGTTCTCGATTGCAAAAGGTTTCGGCTTCTTTCCGGATAGCCAAGTTTGCCACATCTGCGCGTAGGCCGCCTCGATATTTCCAGTCAATTTTGGCGGATCAAACAGCGCGCTGCCGTCCCGATTGTCGGCCAATTTTTGCCGCAGTACGCTCAAGCGCCGCGGATCGCGCGCCAAATCCCGCGCCGTCTGTTCGTATTCTGCGACCGATGGCGCGATCAGTTCGGGGATGCCGAGCGCCGTCAGCAAACTGCCCGCGACGCGGCCCGCAAACGTATCTCCGCAACAGGTCAGAACCGGCAGTCCGGCCCACAGCGCGTCGCTTGCGGTCGTGTGCGCGTTGCAGGGCAAGGTGTCAAGAAACAGGTCGGCATGCCGGTGACGCTCGAGATGTTCGGCCGACGCAACGCGCGGCGCAAAGATCAGCCGGCCGGCCTCCACGCCGCGTTTTTCGGCCTCCGAGCGTAAATTGCCCTTCACCAACGCGTTCGCTTCGAGCAGCCACAATATGCTGCCCGGCACTTCGCGAACGACGCGCATCCAGATGTCGAAAAATGCCGGCGACAGCTTGTAGCTGTTGTTGAAGGTGCAAAATACGAAACCCGCTTCCGGCAATCCCCAATCCTGTCGCGACGTGCGAGCGCTCGCCATCTCGCGCCTGCCGTCGTTCACCTGATAACAGCCGGGAAGATGGACCAGCCTTTCCCAAAACCAGGGCTGCTGGCTCTGTGGGACCACGAAGGGGTCGACGATGATATAGTCGATGAAATCAGCCCCCATGGTAGCGGGATATCCGAGATAGCTCACCTGCACCGGCGCCGGGCGATATGCTGATATCGCCGGCCGCGCATCGTAAGTGTAGCCCTTGAGATCGATCAGGATGTCGATCTTGTCCGCGTGGATGCGCTGTGCGGCCTCGCGGTGAGACAGGGCATGAATATCGACGAACCGGTCGAACGCGCGTTCAAGCCGCGCGCGCATCGACGAATGATCGTCGGGACCGTAAGAGTATGCGACAACCTCGAAGCGATCGCGGTTATGGCATTCGAATAATCTGGCCATCAGCTGGGCGGTGGCATGCGCATGAAAATCTCCGGATAGATAGCCGAGACGAATGCGTTCCCGCCGAGCGGAAACATCGTGCTCGAACCGCGCTTTAGGCGGCGGTTTGACCGGGCCGATCCACCGCTGCGCGCAGATCAGTTGATCGGCGGCCGACGCCGGCGTCGACAACAGATAGAACGGCGGGACGCGCGTCCCGCTTGCGACGAGATCGCGCAGCGTCCGCTGGTCCTGTTCGTGAGCGTCCCATGCACACGCAAGCGCGCGGTGATGGGCGAGCTGGCATAGCGCGTCGGGGTAATCGGGCCGCAGCGCCAGTGCGTCGCGCCAGGCTGCGATCGCGGCAGCAAGGTCGCCGCGCTCGCGCAAAGCGTTGCCGAGGTTAAAGGCGGCCTCCGGAAAGTCGCGCCGACATGCCAAGGCCTGCTCGAACGCAGCCCTCGCCTCATCCGGCCTCCTGTCGGCCAGCAATGCCGTTCCCAGATTGTTGTAGAGACCGGCATGAACAGGCATCGGCTGCGCCACGCGGCGATAGAGCTCGATCGCATCGCGCAGGCGGCCGAGCTCCTGCAGCACGATGCCGGCATTGTTGACTGCATCGAGATAACCGGGCCGCAACAGCAGCGCGCGACCATAGTCGCTCAAGGCGTCCTCGAGCCGGCCCCGCTCCTGCAGCACGGTCGCGCGATTGTAGATAGCTTCGGCGTAGTCGGCCCTCAGATCGATCGCGCGTTCGAACGCTGCCATTGCCGCGTCGAGACGGCCCTGGTCCTTCAGCACCGTGCCGAGACCGTTGTGCGCGACGGCGACGCCAGGACTGATGGCAATCGCCTGCCGATAGGTAGCCTCGGCTGCGTCGAGCTCGCGCATCTGATGCAGGACGACACCGAGGTTGAAAAAGGCTTCTGCATAGCTAGGCATCGCCGCCGCGGCCTTGCGATAGGCGTTGGCCGCCTCAGGGAGCTTGTCCTGCAGCTGCAGGACCACGCCGACATTGTTGTGAGCTTCGGCATAATCGGGCTTGATCGCGAGCGCGGCGAGATAGGATCGCATGGCTTCGTCGAGCCGGTGCTGCGCTTTGAGCGCATTGCCGAGCCCAAGATGAGCCTGGGCATAGTTTGGTTGGAGCGCGATGGCGCGCTGGTGCGCGGCAACCGCGTCAGCCCATTTGCCCTGCTGCTGCAGGACCGATCCGAGGTGATTGTAGGCCGCTGCACTGTCCGGCCTTAAGCTGATTTCCTGGCGGAACAGCCCTTCCGCGCGAACGAGATCCCCCTGCTGGGCCGCGATGATCGCAAGATTGCCATACGCCGCGGCATGGTTCGGATCAGCACGCAGCACTCCGTGATACAGCGTCTCGGCATCCTCGACCGCGCCCTTGCGATGCGCATCGATCGCGCGCTCGAACAGTCGCTGCGATGCCGTCGTCATGACGCAGAGAGCCGCGACATCTAATAGGGCTGCCGATAATTGGTGTACTGGATATCGAAGCTGGTCGCGCCATAAAGCTTCACATAGACGATCGGACCATCGAGCTTCACCTCCTCGATCGAGCGCGGTCCCTTGAACAACGTGAAGTCTTTCTCATGGCCCTCGGCATAGATGATCGCCTGCCCCGTCGGTGGCGTCAGCGTCACGATCATCGTCACCGCGGTCGCCGATTCAGGAATGTATCTTGATACGTCGACCTTGATCGGGGTCGGCTCAACCGGCGCCTCGGGCGGGGCTTCTTCCTGTGCTAACTGCACGAGGGCCGGCGGCGGTTGCAGATCCATGGCTTCCCTCCCTGTGGCAGCCGCAACTCTATCAAATTCGATCTTGGCGGACTGACGGCAAAATCAATTTGTCGGGGCAACATTGACGCTCGCACCGCACCAAGGACAAGAAGAATGCTGACATGAAAAAGGGGGGCTTTGCACCAAGCCCCCCTTCCTCCAATATCCGCTGGCGCTTAGAAGTTGAACGTCATACCACTGCTAGCCGCCTTGATCGTGGCGCCTCCGATCGTGTCGTTGGCGGCGTCGCGGGAACAGATCTGATAGCCATGGCCGCTTGCACCTAGGCAGTAATGCGCGCCCGGTCCCTGAGTGATGACGGTGCCGACAGCATACCAGCTCGCCCACTGGTTGAAGTAATAGCGCACGCCGAGCGAATACTGGTTGGCGGAGTCGTCGAACTGGTTCGCCTGGTACTGGCTTGGCTGCCCGTTCGGGCCGAACTGGACAAATGTCCCGGGCGCTGCGCAGGCAAAGCCGGCGTTGGGGTTGTTGAAGCTTAGACACGCCGGGTTGCCGGGAGTCTTGAAGGCATGGGTATAGGCCGCGCTTACCGACCATTGCTTACCGATAAACTGCGTCAGGCTCGCATACACGCCGTCGCGTGACCGCTCGTTGAAGGGCTGCTCGAACGGCAACACCTCGCGGCGCAGCCACTCGTAGTAGGTGTAGAATTGCAGATCGCCGATACCGTCATAGACGCGATAGCCGCCGCCGATCTTCGCGGCCCACTCGTTATGGACGCCGGTGAAGACTTGAGTGCCGTTGGCGGCGTTAGGGTCGCCGCCGGGCAGGAAGACCGGGGCGAACAAAGGGTTGGGAACGCCTGGCAACTGGACCTCAAGCCCATCATCACCGTGGCGGTTGACCTGCTCATGCACCTCATAGGCCGCCATCGCGGTGAACGGACCGTTCTTGTAGGTCAAAGCGGCGCTATAGGCGTTGCCGTACGATCCATCGGTACAACCGTTGCCGCCGAAAAGTCCGGGAACCGCGCCGCTGCTGTTTGGGAAGTTACTGCCGCTGGCGCGCGCCGCAGAACCGCTACATTGAAAATAATCGCCGAACGCATAATCGCTGTTGTCTTGCGCGAAGTTCTGACCTGGCGAGAACAGCGCGCTGAACTGAAACCCATACAGAATCGGCGACTCATACCAGACCGCGTGAGGCATACGCCAATCGAACTCGGCCCGGTTGTCGCCGCCCGTGTTCCCCATGATCGAATTGTAATCGGCGACGGTTCGGGAGAACGGAT
>JBATYU010000426.1:0-10734 GCA_049674245.1 Bradyrhizobium sp.
TGCCAGGGCGCATCCGGCAGCGGCAGCTTTAGCCCCTCGGCGAGCTTCTCCGCAACCAGCAATCCCTTGTCACCGAGCGCGGCCAAGGTTCCGGCCGCGCCGCCGAATTGCAGCGCCAGGGATTCGCCGCGCAACCGGATCAGCCTCCTGCGCGAGCGGGCAAGTGCTGCGGCATACCCGGCAAGCTTCAATCCGAACGGCATCGGCAACGCATGCTGCAGCCAGGTGCGCGCGACCATCGGAGTGTCGCGATGCTGCTGAGCAAGTTTGGCAAAGCCCGCGATGGCACGGCCGAGATCAGGCAGCAGCGCGTCGATGCCGGCGCGCAAGGTCAGCATGGTCGCGGTGTCGATCACGTCCTGGCTGGTGGCGCCCCAATGCACATAACGCGCGGCCTCGCTGTCGGCCCTGGCGACATCGGCCGTAAGCGCCTTCACAAGGGGAATCGCAAGGTTGCCGGAACGCGTCGCGGCCTCGGCCAGTGCTGGAAGATCGAACGAACCGGCCTTGCAGGCTGCCGCGATTGCGCCGGCGGCGCGCTTGGGGATGACGCCGGCAGCGGCTTCCGCCCGCGCCAGCGCGGCTTCGAAATCGAGCATGTTCTGCAGGTATGCGACATCGTCGCATGCCGCGCGCATCGCCGCGCTCGACAGCATCGGGGCGAGTAACGGGGAGAGGGCAGTGCTCATGAGTGGGTCGACCCAAATATGTGGGACCTAACCATCCCCGTCTGCCGCTGCCAATCCCAAAGCGCGTGCGTCAGCCTTTCGCGCTTGCGAATATGCATCGCTCACCCCTGATCCGTCCTCTTTCCTTTGGCTCGGGCCTGCCTTACTTGGGGAGTAGACCAAGCGACCCGGGAGACACCGCGATGGCCATGACAATGAACGGCGAAGTCCAGCTTGCCGCGCCGCGCGAGGCCGTGTGGGCCAAGCTGAACGATCCGGAGGTGCTGAAAGCCTGCATCCCCGGCTGCGAGGAGCTGGAGAAGACCGACGAGCACGGCTTTCGCGCGGTCGCCAAGATGAAGGTCGGGCCGGTTTCGGCGCGCTTCAAGGGCAAGGTGACCCTGAGTGATCTCGACCCGCCGAACGGTTACAAGATCTCGGGCGAAGGCGAGGGCGGCGTGGCCGGTTTCGCCAAGGGTGGCGCGACGGTCGATCTTGCCGAGAAGGACGGCGGCACGCTTCTAAGCTACAATGTCGAGGCCCAGATCGGCGGCAAGCTGGCCCAGCTCGGTCAGCGCCTGATCAACGGCACGGCCAAGAAACTGGCGGACGAATTCTTCACGAATTTCGCCAAAGCGGTACAGGGCTAACCTGCTAAAAGCCGCCGCAAACCATATCTGGCCAAGCCTCGGGTGAGGTTGCTCATTGCCGGGATGGCCCATATTATGGTGTTTGGAATGATTTAAACGCTGTTCTGCCGGCATGCGGCAGTGCAGACAAGAGAGTGCTGATGGCCAAAATTTCCATGATCGTGAACGGCAACCCCGTTAACGCCAACGTCGATCCCCGTACCCTGCTAGTCCAGTTTCTCCGTGAAAACCTGCGGTTGACGGGCACCCATGTCGGCTGCGACACCTCGCAATGCGGCGCCTGCGTCGTGCATCTCGACGGCAAGGCCGTGAAATCCTGCACCACGCTCGCGGTGATGGCCGACGGGCATGAGGTAAGGACAATCGAGGGGCTCGCGCCGGACGGCGCGCCGCTGCATCCGATGCAGGAAGCCTTCCGCGAGCATCATGGACTGCAGTGCGGCTTCTGCACGCCGGGCATGATCATGACCGCGGTCGACATGGTCCATCGCAGGGGCCACGATCTCTCCGATCACACCATCCGTGAAGAGCTGGAAGGCAATCTGTGCCGCTGCACCGGCTACCAGAACATCGTTGCCTCGATCGCGGCCGGCGCCAAGGCGATGGCGAACTCCGATCTCGCATAACCGATAGCATCGCGAAAGCGATCAGGAAGTCCCCATGTACGAATTCAAATATCATCGTCCGGCGACCGTGCGCCAAGCCGCCAATCTCCTGGTCAAGAACGAAGACGCCAAGCTGATTGCCGGCGGCCACACCCTGGTGCCGGTCATGAAGCAGCGGCTCGCGAGTCCCCCGCATCTGGTCGACCTCTCCCATATCGAGGGCCTCGATGCCATCGAGATGAAGGGCCGGTCGCTCGTCATCGGCGCCACCGCAAAGCATGCTGAAGTGGCCAATTCCGCCATCGTCGGCGAGGCGATCCCGGCGCTGGCCGAGCTCGCAGCGCAGATCGGCGATCCCGCCGTGCGCCACAAGGGCACCATCGGCGGCTCGCTCGCCAACAACGATCCGACCGCGGATTATCCGGCGGCGGTCCTTGCGCTCGGCGCCACCATCGTCACCAACAAGCGCCGCCTCAAGGCGGAAGAATTCTTTCAAGGATTGTTCTCGACCGCGCTCGAGAATGACGAGATCATCACCAAGGTGATGTTCCCGCTGGCGAAGAAGGCGGCCTACGTCAAGTTCCGCAACCAGGCCTCCCGCTACGCGCTGGTCGGCGTGTTCGTCGCCAAGCGCCCGTCGGATGTGCGCGTCGCCGTCACCGGCGCCGGCTCCGAGGGCGTGTTCCGCGTTACCGCGTTCGAGGAAGCCCTGAAGAAGCGCTTCTCGCATAAGGTGCTCGACGGGCTGACGGTGCCGGCTGAGGGACTAAATAGCGATCTGCACGGCAGCGCCGAATATCGTGCGCACCTGATTTCGGTACTGGCGCGGCGCGCCGTCGAAGCCGCGACGGCCAAAGCGTGACGCTGCCGATTTCTTGCTCATCAAGATTGGCTTTTCCATGAGTGCATCGGCGCTGCCTTCTTCCGTCGATGCGATGCTCGAACTCCTGACTTCGCGCGGCTATCTCGCGGAGCGTTCGCTCGCGACGGTGACCTTTCTGTCGCTGCGCATGGGCCGCCCGCTGTTCCTGGAAGGCGAGGCCGGCGTCGGCAAGACCGAGATCGCCAAGGTGCTGGCGGCAGCCTTGGGGCGAAAGCTGATCCGCCTGCAATGCTACGAGGGCCTCGACGTCGCGTCCGCGGTCTACGAATGGAATAGTGCTGCGCAGATGATCGCGATCCGGCTCTCCGAAGCCGCAGGCGACACCGATCGCGACCAGCTCACCAGCGACATCTTTGCCGACCGTTTCCTGATCAAACGGCCGCTGCTGCAGGCGCTGGAGCCGGATGTGGCGGGTGCGCCGGTGCTTCTGATCGACGAGATCGACCGCGCCGATGAGGCGTTCGAAGCCTATCTGTTGGAAATTCTCTCGGACTTCCAGGTAACGATACCCGAATTGGGCACCGTGAAGGCACAGCAAGCCCCGATCGTCATCATCACCTCCAACCGCACCCGCGAGATCCACGACGCGCTGAAGCGCCGCTGTCTCTACCATTGGGTCGACTACCCCAATGCCGAGCGCGAGCTTGCGATCGTCAAGATCCGCGTGCCGGGCATTTCCGCAAAGCTGTCGCAGCAGGTGGTCGGCTTCGTGCAGGCGCTGCGCGATCAGGATTTCTACAAATCGCCCGGCGTGGCCGAGACCATCGACTGGGCGACCGCGCTGACCGAACTCGACGCCCGCTCGCTGACGCCGCAGGTGGTGGGCGACACGCTCGGCGCGCTCTTAAAATACCAGGACGACATCGCGCGGATGCAGGGCGATACCTTGCAAAAGGTTTTGAAGGAAGCGACCAGCGAGAATTGACGCTCCGCGTTGTTCCGGGGCGACGCGTCGCAGCACATACGTTGTCATTCCGGGGCACGCGAAGCGTGAACCCGGAATCTGGAGATTGCTGCGCGAGATTCCGGGTTCGCTCGTTTCACGAGCGCCCCGGAATGACGAGAGGGTTGTCCGATGGCCGCCATCAATCATCTCTCGCCCCCGACCGGGCTGATCGCCGACAATGTGGTCGGCTTTGCCCGTGCGTTGCGTGCCGCCGGAATTCCGGTCGGGCCCGGCGCCATCATCGATGCGCTCAATGCGCTGCGCCTGATCGAGATCGGCAGCCGCGCCGACGTTTACACGACCCTGGAGGCAATCTTCGTCAAGCGCCACGAGCACGCGCTGATCTTCGCGCAAGCGTTCAACCTGTTCTTCCGCGCCGGCGAAGACTGGAAGCACATGCTGGATTCGGTGCCGCTGCCGGATCACGCCAGGAAAAAGCCGCCGCCGGCCTCGCGCCGGGTCCAGGAGGCGCTGTCGCAGCCCCATATGAGCGAGCAGCCGCAGGCCCAGGAGCGGGACCTAAAACTTTCGGTGTCGGACAAGGAAGTGCTGCAGAAGAAGGATTTCGCGCAGATGAGCGCGGCCGAGATCGCGGAAGTCACCCGCGCCATTGCCCAGATGAGATTACCGCAAGCAGAACTTGTGACCCGCCGTTATCGGCCGGATGCGCGCGGCTTGCGGCTCGACATGCGCCGCACCTTGCGCGGTTCCTTGCGTACCGGCGGCGAGATCGTCGATATCCGCAAGCTCGGCCGGATCGAAAAGCCGGCGCCGATCGTGGCGCTGCTCGATATTTCGGGCTCCATGAGCGAATATACCCGCCTGTTCCTGCACTTCCTGCACGCCATCACCGATGCCCGCAAGCGCGTCTCGGTGTTCCTGTTCGGAACCAGATTGACCAATGTGACGCGGGCGTTCCGGGCGCGCGACCCGGACGAGGCGCTGGCGAGCTGTTCGTCGACGGTGGAGGACTGGGCCGGGGGGACGCGGATCGCCACCTCGCTGCATACCTTCAATAAATTGTGGGGCCGGCGGGTGCTGGGGCAGGGGGCGATCGTGCTCCTGATCTCCGACGGGCTGGAGCGCGAGGCGGACGCAAGACTGGCGTTCGAGATGGACCGGCTGCATAGATCCTGCCGCCGCCTGATCTGGCTTAATCCGCTATTGCGCTTTGGCGGCTTCGAGGCCAAGGCGCAGGGCATCAAAATGATGCTGCCGCACGTTGACGAATTCCGCCCGGTGCATAATTTGAGTTCAATCGAGGGGCTGATCACGGCGCTTTCTTCGCCTTTGCTGCCGCATCACCGCAGCCTGATCCGCTCCGCAGCCTGAAAGAGGGTCTCATGCTCAATCGCGACGAAGATATCCTGAAGGCGGCCGAGGACTGGCAAAAGGCCGGTCACGGGGTCGCGCTCGCGACCGTGGTCGAGACCTGGGGCTCGGCGCCGCGCCCGGCAGGCTCCAGCCTCGTGATCAACGATGACGGCACGTTCTTAGGTTCGGTCTCCGGCGGTTGCGTCGAGGGCGCCGTGGTCACCGAGGCGCTGGACGTGATCGCCAGCGGCCAGCCGAAGATGCTGGAATTCGGCGTCGCCGACGAGACCGCCTGGAACGTCGGCCTGTCCTGCGGCGGCACCATCCGGGTGTTTGTCGAGAAGGTTGGAAACTAGCCGTGAAAGCCAAAACTCTCGCAGAACTCAATGCCGAGCGCGCCGCGCGGCGGCCGGCGATCCTGGTCACCGATACCGCGAACGGCGAACAGCGCCTGGTCAAGGCGGCCGACTTCGCTCGGGACCCGTTGCGCGCCGAACTTGCAAAACAATTGCGCATGGGCAAGAGCGGCATGGTGGAGGCCGCCGGCAAAAAGCTGTTCCTCAATGTTTACGCGCCGACGGCAAAACTCGTCATCGTCGGCGCGGTTCATATCAGCCAGGCCTTGGCGCCGCTGGCGCGCTCACTTGAATATGACGTCACGGTGGTCGATCCGCGCACGGCGTTCGCAAGCCCCGAACGATTTCCCGATGTGCCTGTGATCGCCGAATGGCCCGACGTCGCGCTGCCGCCGCTCAATGTCGATCACTACACGGCGTTCGTCGCGCTCACGCATGATCCGAAGATCGACGACCCGGCGCTGCTGCACGCCTTTGAGCGCCAGTGCTTCTATATCGGCGCGTTGGGCTCGCGGAAGACGCATGCCAAGCGCGCCGAGCGGCTGAGGGCGCAAGGCGCCGGGGATGCCGACATCGCGCGCATCCATGCGCCGATCGGACTTGATATCGGCGCGGTCTCGCCGTCGGAGATCGCGGTCGCGATCATGGCCGAGATCACCGCGCAATTGCGCCTGCCTCCAAAAGAAAAAGAAGAAGCGGCATGAAGTTCGGTCCCGCCAGTCCGACTGATGCGATTGGCGGGGTCACCGTCCATACGCTCCGTCAGGGACCCCTGGTGCTGAAAAAGGGCACCACGATCGGCCTTGCCGAGGTCGAGGCGCTCAACAAGGCCGGAGTCAAAGAAGTCGTCGTGGTGCGGCTCGAGCAGGGCGACGTCTCCGAAGACGTGGCTGCAGCCAGTATCGCGCAAGCCGTGACCGGCGACGGCATCCATGTCGAGCGCGCCTTTACCGGGCGCGCCAATCTGTTCGCAGGCAGAGCCGGCGTGCTGGTGATCGACCGCGGTGCGGTCGACCGCATCAATGCCGTCGATGAAGCCATCACCTTTGCGACGCTGTCCGCCTATAAGCCGGTGGTCGAAGGCGAGATGGTCGCAACCGTAAAGCTCATTCCGTTCGGCGTCGAAGCGAAGTTGCGTGACGCGGCCGTCAAGGCGGCAGGTCACGGCGCGCTGCGGATCGCGCCCTATACCATCAAGCGGGTCGGCGTGGTCTCGACCTTGTTGCCGGGACTGGCATCGAAGGTGGTGGAGAAGACCCTGCGCGTGACGGCGGAGCGGCTGGCGCCCGCGGGCGCCGCCATCATCGCGGAACGCCGGGTGGAACATGAGGAGGCGGCGCTCGCAGCCGCAATCAAGGAATTGCTCGCCTTAGGGGCGGAGCTTGTGATCGTGTTCGGGGCGTCCGCGATCGCCGACCGGCGCGACGTGATCCCGGCCGCGATCACTGGTGTTGGCGGCGCGGTCGAGCATTTCGGCATGCCGGTCGATCCCGGCAATCTCCTGCTGATCGGCAGCGCGGGTGGCGTGCCGGTGCTGGGCGCACCCGGCTGCGCCCGTTCGCCGGTCGAGAACGGTTTTGACTGGGTGCTGATGCGCCTGCTCGCAGGGCTGAAGGTCACGCGGGCCGAACTCACGGGCATGGGGGTCGGCGGATTGTTGATGGAGATCGTCACCCGGCCGCAGCCGCGCGCCAAGCCCGACATCGAAGGCAACCGCAACATCGCCGCGATCATCCTTGCGGCCGGACGCTCGACCCGGATGGGCGGCCCCAACAAGCTGCTCGCCGAGCTCGGGCCCAAGAAGCTGGTGCGGATCGTGACCGAGCAGGCGCTGGCCTCGAAAGCATCCGAGGTCGTGGTCGTCACCGGACATCAGGCCGAGCTGGTCGAAAAGGCGCTTGCAGGACTGAAAGTAAGGTTCGTGCGCAACCCGGAGTTTGCCGGCGGACTTGCAAGTTCGGTCAAGGCGGGAATCGCGGCGGTGCCGGACAACGCCGATGGCGCCGTGATCTGTCTTGGCGACATGCCGCTGATATCAGCCGATCTGATCGACCGGCTGATCGAGGCGTTCGCGCCGGACCGCGGCAATTTGATCGTGGTGCCGGTCGCCGACGGCCGGCGCGGCAATCCGGTGTTGTGGTCGCGCCGCTTCTTCAACGAATTGATGACGCTCGACGGCGATATCGGCGCCCGTCATTTGATCGCCAAGCACGCTGAGGCGGTGGCGGAAGTGCCGGTCGAAGGCCAAAGCGCGTTTCTCGATATCGACACGCCGCAGGCGCTTGAGGCAGCGCGCAGGTCGTAAGGCGCGGGCAGGGGCGCGTCTATCGCGCCGCGCCTACGCTCGCTGAATGCGGCCACCCGCGAATGATCGAATTCGGCGGGAATGCGTGATCGGCGCCTGGGCCCGCGACGCCAAGGGCTGATTTCCTCTACCGTCATTCCGGGGCACGCATTGGCGTGAACGGAATCCCGATCTAATAACATCGAGACATGAGAACGAACCATGAACCTTGTCAAGGCACGTTGCCGATCTGTTGTTGTGCATGTCCTAATTTGAATCCAAGTTGGAACAAATTCCACATTGCAGCGTCCTGTAGTGGGGGTTGGCAACGATGGGGAAAAGCAGTGCTCGGCCAACAGTATCTCGTGCGTCAAGCGACAACCCTTCTCAAGTTTGCCAAATCAGTTAGAAACCCAAACGTCCCGGCCGCGCTAGTCGAGAAGGCTGCTGATCTAAGGGACCGGACAAGTCCTCGGCAAATGACCCCGCAGGTTTTCATCCGACGCCATACAGCATCCCAGATTTGCGACGTCGTGGTTTCAGCTCGGGGCCAGGAGATTATCCTCCGCTGTCCGAACTATTCTCAGGCACTGAAATGGGCTCGTTTGGAATGCAAGTCCTACAAGATTTCGGAGCCCGAGATAGAACCACCTAACGGACTGGAACACGACGAAGAATTGCCGATATTCTTGCGCTCTCCCGAAACAATTGAGTCCTAGGGTGAGCTAGCGCGGCGATTTAATCGACGCAGCGAAATCTTTTCTGGTTTTCGGCGGGCGCTTTGCCTCGTTGGGCTGCGTGTTACGGACAGCTTCGGTGAGCATCTCGCGAAGCTCAGCCTTCGTCTCCGCCGGTTCGCGCGCGGGTCTTTGCCATTGGGTCATGGATGGTATTTGAGGATGCGGTAGGGGTAAATTAAACCCCACGGTACAACGGTGCTATTTCTCTTTGGACTTCGCGGCTTCCCTAGCTAATCGCTCGGCCCGCAATCGTTCGTAGTTTTTTCGGAACTCTTCTTGCGCTTTTTCGTATTCAGTTGCTGCCTTTCGCTCACCTGCTCGTAGAAGAGCCTTTACTGCAGGTCGTTGCGCGAGGTCCTTCCTCATTTTATCGATCATGGATCATCGGCCGCATTATCGACGCCGCTGCTTGCGGCTGGCAGATGCCCGAACAGTTTTGATTTTGGCCGTGTGCTTCGGTGCGGGTCGCGTTTTGTGGGGTTGCGTTTTGCGCTCCGGCTCGGGTTGCACGTCGCGGAGCGGTTGGGGTTGCGTATTGCGGACCGCCTCGGCCAGCATCTCATGCAGTTCAGCCTTGGTCTTCTTACCTGTCTTTTCGCTCATAGATCACCTTCCGTGACCGAATGAGACGAAGGTAGCGCGGCAACGGTGCTCCGCGGGGAAAACCGCTGATTAAGATTGCTGATTAAGTTTAATGGCGGTGGCTTTGTTTAGATGAGGACGTTGTGGAGCGCGCCGTTCCGGTGGGCTGGCCTGATTTGGCACGATGGGTTATGAAAGGGCCGGGATGAACCGGCGTTGCGCTGTTGTCCGCGCGTGCGCCGGCAACGTTCACGCAACCTCAACCAACACCCGGAAACTTGTAATTCATCCAATCGTATGTGCGGCCGCGATTTCGAACGTGCTCCAGAGCGCGCTGCGTACGGATGCAGAAAGCATTATTACCTTGGCGGACGCATCTCGGAAACTATCGCTGCTGCTCGCCGACGTTGATGGCACCCTGGTGACGCGCGACAAGGTGCTGACCGAGCGCGCCCTCAAGGCTGTGCACAGCCTACATGACAAGGGGATCCGTTTTGCGATCACCAGCGGCCGGCCGCCGAAGGGCATGGCGATGCTCATCGCGCCCCTCGCAATCGACACCCCGGTTGCGGGATTTAATGGCGGCCTTTTCGTGCACCCGGATCTGTCTATCATCGAGGAGAAGCTGTTGCCATTCGACGCCGCCAAGCAGACGGTCGACTTGATCGACAGCCACGGCCTCGACAGCTGGGTCTACGCAGGCAACGACTGGCTGATCCGCGACCTCAAGGCGCCGCATGTCGACCGCGAAGGTCGCACCGTTCAGTTCGGACCCAAGGTAGTGAAGGCGTTCGGCGACGACATGCTGTTGCGAGCCGTCAAGATTGTTGGGGTGGGTGACGATCTCGACCGCGTGCGCCAGTGCGAGGCCGACGTCCAGAAGGCGCTCGGAAACCGCGCCACCGCCGCGCGCTCGCAGCCCTACTATCTCGACGTGACCCACCGCGACGCTAACAAGGGCTTCGTCCTCGACTACCTTTCGCGCGAGCTGAGTATTCCGCACAGCGAAATCGCCACGATCGGAGACCAACCCAACGACGTCCTGATGTTCAAGCGCTCCGGCCTCTCGATCGCCATGGGCAACGCATCGGAGGACGTTCAAAGGCAGGCGAACGTCGTGACGGACTCCTATGACCACGAGGGTTTCGCCAAGGCGGTGGAGCGATTTGTTCTGCATGATTAACGTGCCAGGACGATTTAACCGAGGCACGACCGCCCGGCCTCCTGCCACAACGACCGTCAAACACGTCCTAATCTGCAGCTGAATTCACACCCCGACCCTTTCAGTGTGCCAGTTTTGAGCCGGCAATCGAATATGGCTGGGGGAGGGAAACATGGGCCGAACCGAAGTTG
Source organism: Bradyrhizobium sp. (assembly GCA_049674245.1). Lineage (GTDB taxonomy): Bacteria > Pseudomonadota > Alphaproteobacteria > Rhizobiales > Xanthobacteraceae > Bradyrhizobium. The sequence continues at coordinate 10,382 of JBATYU010000426.1, forward strand.
TCTCGTTAACCGACGTGCTCGCCAAAGCAGGCAGCTTGCCCGATAGTTTTTTGTCGTCGTCGCCAGCGTGGTCGCCTGTGACGTCATCGTCGCGCAGCTCAGCGTCGCGCGCCTTGGCCAGTTAACGGTGCTTAGCCAGCTTGTCACCCATGATGTCGTTGAACAGCAGCGCGCCTTGCTGTGTGTCACTCTCGTCCAGGATTTGACCACCGAAACCCATCACGCCGATGTGAAGCCGGTCGCCAGGCTCAACGTTGATAATGACTGACCAGTCAGTCATATATAAGCATGGCGAACGCATCAAAATCCACTAGTCCCGCCAAACCGGCCCGCGGCCGGGCAGGGAGTAAGGT
>JBATYU010000427.1:0-3658 GCA_049674245.1 Bradyrhizobium sp.
CTTTTGCATTGGGCCCTCCATTGGTCACATCAGCGACGATGGAAGCAATTTCCTCGCCGCCGCCCCCATAGCATCTCGAAAGTGACAATGCGGATGCCGACCCTCCTGCCATTTGGGGAAGGCTGTACGAACGGGGAAGCAAATCGACATATGCACCCGCTCGATCCGCCGGGGTAGTGGGCACGGCACGTCGGAAAGGTGTTTCAGGTAATCGGGGGAGACCCGTTACGGGCGAGGGTAGCGGCCTCAACGTCGCGAAGGCGGCGGCCATGACGGGGGTCGGACAGGGTCGTAAGAGCGCTGAGGCCGGGTAATGCCGGCGGAGCAAAGGGCCCTGACTTCTGGTGCGCTTTCGAAGATGGCGAGGTCGTGGTGATTGGCGATGAGCCTGCAAACACCATCAACGACAGGCGCCGCCGGAGATTGCTGTGTCGAGGGGCGAAGGAGAGTTACTCACCGCGCCGAAGCCGCGTGCGGTTAGTTTGCTCTCCGTGTACCTCGCGGTGAAGCCAGTCGGAGAGCCAGATGCCGGAGATCGGCACGTCCGGTTCGATGAGCCGGGATGGGAAACGGAGCGTTGCCGAATGGCCTAAGCTACCGCGCCCATCCTCGACTCTACCTAAACGGACCGCAGGCGATGTCCGCTGTCTGGTCGCTAATGGGGGGAAAGCGGACAGGGCCACCACGAGCGCCGACTTCCGAAATCGACCCGCAGCAGAATCTTGCCACTCGTCCTTGGATCAGCTGGATATCCGCTGGCGGACGACCTAGCCTATTTTCTACGTCCGCCCCGTCTTGCTGGGATTAGATGCACTCGGCTCAAATGAAATGGCGCGAGTGAAGCGCACGCCGTTGCGGTCAATCCGGGATTCCGGCCTCGCCTCAGGGCGTTACACGATCAGATCGTGCTGCACATGGGTAACGAGATGGCTCTTCCCATGGTCGGTAACGATACTAAGATCATCAGCTGGCACCGGTAGGGGCGGGTCAAGAGTTTGTGGCCCCATCCCCAGCGGCCCGTGAGTTCCAGCGGCGTCGTCGTGATGACTGATCGCCGGCACCTGGTCCGGCGCTGCGGGGTCAATGACTCCCGAACCTCCAGAACCGGAAGTCTTGTCGTTAAAGTGGAATGAGTCTCCGAGTCCGGGCGTATCGGCAGCCCCTGAGCCAAACACCACATGAGCTATTGAGGATGGTTCATGCACGCCGGCGCTGTGCATGGGCGGAACGCCGTTTCCGCCCGCTTCGCTCGAGATCGAATGATTACCGCCGCCATTTTCCGACGCCTTCGGGCCTCCCGGGTGGAGTGCGGCGTCTGAACCGAGGCCGATTGAGGAAGGCTCAACATCATGCACGCCGGGGCCATGCATGGGCGGCGCACCGTGTTCGCCCGCTTCGCTCGAGTTCGAATGATTGCTGCCGCCATTTTCCGACGCTTTCACGCTTGCTGGCTTTGAATCGAAAGTGTTTGGATGGTCGTTAGCGTCAGCCTTGTTCATCGAGCCAGCGTTTTCCTTGGTCGATGCCCCATGACCTTCGTCGCCGACGAGGCCCGTTGCGGAAGCGATCTTCCAATGGCTGTCAGGTGGCAGGATCCAATCGCTGCTCGCCAGCGCCGGACCATGCATCACTGGGTCGTGGCCGATCGCCGTCGCATCGGTGCGATCGAACCCCGGCACGTGATCGAACACGAAGCCAGTCTCTATCTGCGCCATCAAGGAAACGTGGGGCAGATCGACAGACCGTCCGCTTGGCAGAGTTATCACTGTTTCATCAACGGAGTGTTCGATCGATTCCGTCCGAACTTCGTCGAAGCTGGCATATCTGGGATCATCGCTCCACGCGACCTTGTCCCGCGTGGCATCGATTCCGTCGCCTATATCGGTTGCTTGTGTCGTCGAGCCCGCGGCGAGGAGTGCGCCGTCACCGGCGATCGTGGCGGACAAAGCGTCGGTGATGGTCGTCGGGACAAGCGACCCGTCGCACGCGATCATTGCGGCCGGATCGATCGGGGCACTGTCTGTCAACACGGGCGCCGCTGCCGGCGCGAAGACGAAGTCGGACGACTCAATGCTCGAAACGCCCGGAAGATGGATCTCCACCAGGCCGGCGTCGCCAATTCTCAAGGTCTGGTCCGTCGGATTGACATACACAATGGTTTCGTTCGTTGCGCTATGAAATAGCCAGGCGATCGTGTGCGCCGGCACCGACGTGCTTGTGGGGGCCAATGCCAGGATAACAAAGGCAAGTGCGCCAAATGACGTCAAATCGATCTTGTCAGACCCTGATGCAAAATCTGTAATGTTGTCGAACCGGGCTGCGTTGGAATCTGCAGCGGACGAATTGCCGAAAGTGCCATTTCCATTGCCGCCTGTGAGCAGAACCGCACCAAATCCATTGAGGATAATGTCGTTCAACGTGTCGCCGATATTGAGCGCGTTCACCGCGCTGTTGTTGTCGGGCGTATTGGCCCAAACACCGGCCGCCATCATTGGGAAGGTGCCGTAGCCTCGATCGCTCTTCGTCGGCGAGCTGACTGCCGTGAAGGTATTGGGCGGATTGTCGACATTGGTATCGGTGAGCGTGCCGGTCGCAATCGGCGTGCCGGGCGTGGCTCCGGCAGCCTCGATCACGGAGCCGGTCGTGGTGCTGGAAATGACGGCTGTTGCATCGTTGCCACCAACCAGCACATCGCTGCCCGAAATGCCCGTCAATGGGAGGGCGGTCGCCACGGTCGCGCCGCCCTGAAGATCGACCTGAAGGCTAGTTGCGGCCGAATCGCCGTCACCGTCGACTGCCGACACATCGAACAGCAGATCGGTGCTCGGGATGGTCGACGTCTCGTTGTAGGTGATGTTGTTGACAGCGAAGGTGGCGTTCCCGGTTACCGTGTGGTCGTAGTCCACCTGGACCTGATTGAATGTCTGTCCAACGTAGAGCGTGTAAGTAGACGTCGTGCTGTCAAAGGTATAGGTGTCTATCAGCGCAGCATTCGAAGTCTCTTGCACCACAATGTTGGTGATGCCGCCAGAAGGCTTCGGAACATTGATGTTGAAATCGTGGATGTCGGTGGTGCCATCAAGGACCTTGAAGATGACATCCGCCGTGCCGCTGCCTTGCCACTGAGTCAAATTGAAACTGACCTTCGATTGCTCCTGCGAGAAGGTGAGATGCAAATCCTCGTTGGAATCCATTTGCAGGCCAGTATCGCCGACCGCGATACCGTTGTTCGACGCCTTGACATCAAGGGGGTGACCGCCGTTGTCGGACCCGGTGATGACAAGTTGTCCGTCCGGAGCAGTGAGTGACGGCGTGCCGCCGCCGGAGGCTCCAAAACTGGAGCCGGTCACGGTTACTTGCTTCAGCAGCTCGACGCTCTCGAGATCAAAGGAATAAGTTCCGTCTGGATTGATCAGCAGCGTAAAGTATGGATCGGTCAGCGTCCCGCTTGTATCTGTTAAGTAAGCGTCCAGTTCCACGCCACCGCTCACCGCATGGGTCGAATAGTAGAAGGTGTAATCGTCGCCATTCCCGGTCGCGTGCACCGACGTGATGCCGCCGCTCAGGCTTGACGTGGCCAGGTTGAATCCTGTGCTGCCGACCGCGCCATTCTGGACGGCCACGAGCATCGCGGCGTCGCCGTCCGCACCGAAACTGA
>JBATYU010000428.1:0-1607 GCA_049674245.1 Bradyrhizobium sp.
GTTGTTGTTAGGTTTGCCATTGAGATGACCACCGCGGCCGGCTGCAAAGCCGATGATCGCCCGCACAGATTCCGGATTTTGACTGGCAAGCGCAATCGACCCCCATCCACCCCCGGATTGGCCGACAATGATGACCTCATCGCGCTTGATAAATGACTGAGTTGACATGTAGTCGATGATCCACTTGTCAATCGACGCGACGGCAAGCCCCGCTTCACGAAACTCAGCATCCGAACATTTTCCCACGCCCGAGAAAAAAAGCCCGAACAGACCTCGCTCGGGGATTTCGATCGCAGTAGCACCGTATCCAGGGCGTACAGGTGCGACCACCACGTAGCCCCGTCGCGCAAACCAAAGCGCGGCGTCACGGAATTCGATCACGGGAAAGTAGCTTCGCTCCTTCGCGTCAAGCGAAACTCCATGGTTCATCACAACGAGTGGAAATGGACCGCCCCCGATGGGTCGGATCAAATAGGCGAGCATCGGCACTGGCGAGGAGGGAATCGCCCACATCTCCTCGTGAACCTCGGGCGCGACGGGCAGATCGGACGCCAGTCCTGCCACCACCATATTCGGCAGGATGAGGGACATGATTATGCTTGATAGAGGGCACCGCATTGCTATCAACCATCTTCGCAGCATGCTCATCTTGCCCGACTTGGATGATAAGGCCCTTGGGAGCTGATTATAGAGCGGCCTTCATGGCGAATATATCACGCCCTTGCTAGGCGCGGACGTTGTTGCCCTGCCAGTAGCAAGCGTGTGCGGACGCCATTTTCCGCTTCGAGTTCATTCGCCGACCGAATAAGGCTACCTGCGCCATGTCCGCTTTCCCCCGATAGCGACCGAGCTGCGGACATCGCTGCTGGTCCGTTTCGTGCCGATTTTGTTGCAAAAGTCGGTTGAGACGCCGCCAAGCGTAATTCTGTTGTGTTGACGCGAATCTCTACGAGGTCGATCGCTCCCGCAAGGGGTGTGAGGGGTTTCCAGGGACACGCGGACCAGAATAGGCATTTGGAGCCCAGCCGCGCCAGGCGAACACAATGTCGAACCTACCACGCTGGGCGTCCTGCAGCAGCGATCGGACGCCCGGCCGGAAAGTGACACTAGCACCAGAGATAGCGGCGGCGTGATAAGGTATCGACGACTTGCCAACGCTCCCTGCCCGCATGCTCGACAAATGCGGAACTGGTCCTCGATCGACACTACGTTCTGATTGTCGGTTGAATAGCAGGGCGTAAAGCGCAACCTTGGGCGTGTTGACCACGGTGTCGGCGTGCCGTCGCGGCAGGTCGCGCCCCACAATGTGATCATTAACGGACTATTGCCAGGTCGGTTCGCGATCGACCGGGCCTGAAGGCGACCATCGGCTTTGCCGCGGGCTAAGCGCAACGCACGAGCCGCCGAGCGGCCGGTCCTGAGCCCTCTCATAGCACGTGCGTCGCACCGGGAATTTTTCGCAAAGCCGCCGTCGCAGCCCAGCTCAGGGCGACAGTAAGCACGAACGCGACCACGGCCTTGACGACGGCTGGAACATCGATGTCGAAAAGCCAATATTGAATCCAGAACACGATCGGGTAGTGGACCAGGAAGATGCCGTATGCGTC
>JBATYU010000429.1:0-5788 GCA_049674245.1 Bradyrhizobium sp.
GCTGTAGGTCAGATCCTTCAAGCGCAACGCCAAGAGGATGTTCGCCGCCGGAACTTTGGCGGCGCGGATATCGACCGATCGCACGCCGTTTTCAGGCGGCCCGACCGTAACCCGCAGCGACCACGGATGGGCGCCCTCTTCGCCGAGACTGAGCGCCACCCCGCCTGCGCTCGGCCGCCGCAGGCTGAGGCTGATGTTATCGAACGTCCATTTGTTGCCGCGCTGCTGATCGTCGACGACCAGATTGCCATTCTTCAAGCCGATTTCGTTGAGATTCTGTCCGTCGAGACCGGTCAGGCTCAGGCTGTCGAGCCAGTCGAGACCGGCCAGCAATCCGTTCTGCGCGCTGGTTGAGGTCGTCGCTGGAGCAGCAGCTCCAGGCGGCGGCGCTACCGGAATTTGCCGGGGGAATGTCGGGGGAATGCCCGCGTCTCTTTTGGAAGCGACGCCGGTCGCCAGCGGCTTTGCGGTATCGCCGGCGGAAACCGTCACATTGCCGTCGGGCGTGATACGCACCGCAAGCTCGGCATCCACCAGATTGAGGCTTTCGGCGCGAAGCCGGCCCATCAACAGCGCGGTGCCGGACAATCTCACTTCGGCTTTTGGCGCGCTTGCCACGATGGCGTGGTCGCGATCCCTCACAACGATGTCGCGGATGCGCACGGCGATACGAATCCGCCCTGCCCGCTCGATCTGGGTGCCGCCGACTTCGACGGTATTGCCGTGACCGATGTTGTCCTCGATCGCCGCTGCGAGCCACGGGGTGGCCATGTCGAGATTGATCGGGCCGGCGCCGAGCCGCCACCACAGCGCACCGAAGCAGCCGGCGAAGATTACCATCAGCGCCGCGAGAACGACGGCGAGGCGTCTTACCCAACGCTCTCCCGCGATCCACCTTTGCAGCGTGGCGAGCCGGTCGCCGAACCGATGAAGGCCCGAGCTGGACCGCGACAGCAGCCGACGCGCGCGATGACCCGCCGCCTCGTCATGGTTCCGATCCCATTGGGCATCGTCCCAGTGCGAGGGCTGGCCGTCCGAACGCGGACTGGATCTTTGGTTAGATCCTTGGGGCGGCGTATTCTTGGCCATTGCCTCTCGGTGCTGGCGCTCTTGATGGGATCGATCGCCGCCACGGCTTCGCCCCTCGACAGGTAACGAGCGCTCCGGTGCCGGCATCACTGCCAATCCTCGATTAATCCCGTTGCTCGTCATTGGACCTAGGGGGCACACTCAACGAACGGGCGGGTGCGTCGAATCCCCCTAAACATACTCTGCCGCTATCAGACTTGCCCAGCCGCCGGGCCGAATCCAGATCACCCCGACAAGATCTGCAATAGCCTAATGATTGATCCGCCGAAAGCGACGAAAGGAAGGCGTATGTCCAAGAAAACGCGCAAGAAATCCACCAAAACGCCCTCCCGCAAGCCGACCCGCCCGCCGTCCACAACATCAGCGAAGATAAAACGCGCGAAAAGCAGTCGTGCGGCGACGGTCGGATCAAGCAACACCGCCACCAGCGAAGCCTCGCACAAGGCCCCGTCAAAACGGTTAAGACCATCCAAATCGGTCGCACGCAGGCCGGCATCGTCAAAGGCTTCGGCCGCGCGCGCGTCTGCGCGGGAATCATCGGTGCTGATCGAAGGCGCAGAGCCGCCGGCGTTTCGGTTGCCGCGCGACGGCGGCAGCACCGTCTCGCTTTTGGATTTTTCCGGCAAGAAGCTGGTGCTGTTCTTCTATCCGCGCGCGGACACGCCGGGCTGCACCAAGGAGGCGATCGATTTCACCCGGCTAAAAAGCGCATTTGCCGCAAGCCAGACCGAGATCCTCGGAATCTCCGCCGATCCGTTGAGGGCCCAGGAAGCCTTTCGCGACAAGCACAAGCTCTCGATTCCCCTGATTTCGGATGAGCAGCACGAAATGCTCGAGGCTTACGGGGTTTGGGGTGAAAAGTCCTTATATGGCAGGACTTTCCTGGGGATCATTCGCACCACGGTTCTGATCGGCCGGGATGGCCGGATCATCAAGGTGTGGCGCAACGTCAGGGTCGACGGCCACGCCGACGCGGTGCTGGAGGAAACCCGGGCAGCCCAGTAGACGCCACATTTCCGGAAAATTAACCATGACCGGGTCAAATCGGTTCCGCGAAATTTGGCCGTACGGAACATAGCTCCGACCGGCGCGGGAGTGCCGATGTCGTACCGTTCCGGTCACTATTCTGAGTACCCCCAACACCATCACCTTGACCACGGCCGGTCGTTCGCGCGGCGGGCGGCGGCCCCACTTTCGGCTTCTTCCGCGCGCGACACCCAGCACGCCTACACCTTCACGCATGCCGGCAAGCAGGTACGGTTCGGCCCAGTCGCGTTCTGGATCGTGGTCGGTACCGTAACCCTGCTCGGCATGTGGTCGGCCGCGACCGCGACCTATTTCGCCTTCCGCGACGACGTCCTCACGCGATTGATCGCCCGTCAGGCCGAAATGCAATACGCCTATGAGGACCGCATCGCGGAGCTGCGCGCCAAGGTCGATCGCACCACCAGCCGTCAATTGCTCGACCAGGAACAGTTCGACCAGAAGCTCGAACAGATCATGCGCCGCCAGACGGCGCTGGAATCCCGCGCCACCGCGCTGGGAGCGATGCCCGATGTCACGGGATCGATCAGGGCGCCCTCGCGCGGCGCGGCCGCGACCGAGCCGGCGTCATCGGGCACGCCAAAACCGTCGCCGATCAGCGATACCGTGATTTTCGTGGCGCCGCCGGATCGTGAGGCGCGGCTCGAATCGCGCGCCCCGGTCGTCTCCGTGCCGCAGTCGAACCATTTCGCGAAAAACCAGGGCGTCGACAACGCTCTGGTCCGCCTGCAGAACTCGCTCGATCAAATCGAGGGCCGCCAGTTGGCGGCGCTGAACGCGGCCCAGGACGGCATGGAATCGCGCGTGCGACGGATGCGCGGCATCTTCACCGATCTCGGCCTCGATATGGCGCAGATGGAAGCGGCGACCCCGCGGGCGCCCATGGGCGGCCCGTTCGTCCCCGTCAAGCTCGGGCCTGATGCAGGCGCCTTCGAGCGCCAGCTCCATCGAATCAACATCACGCGCGCCCAGGTCGATCGGCTGAACCGGGCGCTGGCGCTCGTGCCCTACCGCAAGCCCGTGGTTGGAGAGGTCGAATTCACGTCGGGCTTCGGGGTGCGCAGCGATCCGTTCCTCGGGCGGCCTGCCATGCATACGGGTCTCGATTTCCGCGCGCAGACCGGTGATCCCGTGCGCGCGACCGCGAACGGAAAAGTGGTGTCGTCGGGATGGACCGGCGGCTATGGCCGCATGGTCGAAATCGACCACGGCAACGGGCTCTCGACCCGTTACGGGCATTTGTCGGAGATCAACGTTAAGATCGGCGATACCGTCAGGATCGGCCAGGTGATCGGCGCGGTCGGCTCAACCGGCCGCTCGACCGGTCCGCATCTGCACTATGAAACGAGGATCGACGGTGAAGCCGTCGACCCCCAGAAATTTTTGCGCGCCGGCGTCAGGTTGAGCGCCGGCTGAGACCAGCGAATGTTAGCGGGCCACTAATTGCCCATCTGGTGGCCGACTTCGCCGGTAATCACGTCGCCGAACAACTGCCAACTTTCGCCGTTGAATTGCATCAGCTGCATCTGCTCGATCGGGAAAAAATCATCCGGGCTGGTGTTGATCCTGATGCCGGGCAAGAGGACTTCGCTGGTAAAATTCTTCAGGCTCGCGGCCTGCTTCATCACGTTTTCCCGGGTCAGATCATCGCCGCATTGCTTGAGAACCTGAACCATGGTCTGCGCCACGGCATAACCGTAGACATTATTGGAGTTGGTCTTGTCGCCGTCCGGATAATACTTGTCCATGAAGGCCTGCCATGTCTTCACGCCCGGATCGTCCTTCCAGGCCGGATCGGTCGGATCCTTCAAGTAAGCCGTCGAGATGATATCCTTGGCGAATTCAAGACCGGCCGGTTTCAGCACGGAAGCCACCGAGGTCGAGACGTTCGCGAGAAAGAATCTGGGTTTCCAGCCGAGTTCGCCGACCTTTCTGATCGCCTGCGCCGATCCCTTCGGCGCGGCCCAGGAGAAGAAGGTGTCGGCGCCGGAATCGTGCAGCGCGACGATCTGTGAATCGATCGAGGGATCGCTCACCTCGTAGGATTTGTCGGCGATGATCATGCCGGCCTTGTCGCCGAGCCCGTCGCGCAGTCCCTTGACCTGATCCCTGCCGGCGTCGTCATTCTGCCAGAACACCGCGATCTTGCTGTTGGGAAAGTGCTCCAGAATATATTTCGCGTAGATGCGCCCCTCGCTCTGGTAGTTGGGCTGCCAGCCCATGGTCCACGGAAAATTCTTCGGGTCGCCCCATTTGGTCGCGCCGGTGGCGACGAAAAGCTGCGGCACTTTCTTGGCGTTCATGTATTTCTGGGTCGCCGAGTTGGACGGCGTTCCGAGCGGCTGGAAAATCAGCAGTACCTCGTCGCTTTCGACCAGCTTGCGCGCCTGTTCGATGGCCTTCGGCGGACTGTAGGCATCGTCATACGAGATGAACTTGATCATGCGGCCGTTGATGCCGCCTTCGGCGTTGATCTTCTCGAAATAGGCTGCTTCCGTCTTGCCGATCACCGCGTAGGCGGAGGCGGGCCCGCTATAGGGCATGATGTTGCCGATCCTGATTTCGGTATCGCTCGCGCCCGGGTCATATTTCTTTTGCGCGGTCGCGGGGTTGGCAAGTGCTGCTGCAACCGCGAACACCGTCAAAGCCATCAAATTTCGCGTGCGAACCGACATCGTTCTCTCCCGCTTGACGAATTATTTTTAAGAAGTCTCGCAAGCCGCGCGGACGCTTGCAAGCGTCCGCTTATTCCGCGCGGCGAAACGATCAATTGTTGGGCGTCGGCGCGGTAGCTATGTCCCGGCCCCTTTGGGCCGCGACACGATCTCGATCATCCTGCCTTCGTCGTCATCGGGCCCATACGCCTTGGCCCGCTCATACGCCGCAACCGCCGCGCGTCCGAGCAGAGGAGGCTCGGCGAGCAGGCTCTCGGCAAGCTTCACGGCGTAAGCGGCGTCCTTGTGCCGCAGCGCCGCGGTGAACGTCGCACCGGAAAAGTTTCGTGCCGCCATCCGCTTGGAATGACGGATCACCTGCGGGCTGGCGGCGACGCCGGTCTCGACCGCTTCCAGCACCAGCTTCATGTCGAGACCGGCCTGTTCGGCAATCGCCAGACCTTCCGCGATGCCGGCAATCTGGATCGCGCCCATCAGATTGTTGATCAACTTATAGACCGTGCCGCTGCCGACGCTGCCGAAATGCCGGATCGTGGTGGAGAGCGGCGCCAGGTATGGCCGCGCGTTTTCCAGGTCGGCCGGATCGGCGCCGACCAATAGCGTCAGCTTTCCGCTCGCCGCCGCGTCCGGCAGACCGGTCACGGGACTATCGATATAGATCAGCCCTCGGCTGCGCAGCTCGCGCGCCAGGCCCAGCGCATGCTGGTGGGACACGGTGGAACATTCGATCGCGAGCGTCCCGGCTTTAGCCGTCCCGGCGGCGCCGTCCTGGCCGAGCCACACCGTGCGCGACGCCTCATCGTCGGCGACCATGGTGACAATGGCATCGGCGCCATGGGCGGCAGCGGCCGGGGACCACGCCCATCGCGCGCCGCGCGCGATCAGGCCCGCCGCCTTCGCCTTGCTGCGATTCCAGATCGCCACCGAGAAACCGGCGTCAAGATAGCGGCCAGCCATGCCGTGGCCCATGCGCCCCAAGC
>JBATYU010000430.1:0-5578 GCA_049674245.1 Bradyrhizobium sp.
ACTGCATTGGATCGAGAATGCTCCAACCCGATTGTTTCTCTCTCAGGAAATACCCCAGGATCGCGAAAAGGATTGCCGCGCTGAAGACAACGAAGAACAAGCCGTAGCTCGCCTCATACCGGTCCGGCAAGGTGCCGGGATTCCCCAGTATCTCGCGCTTGATGCCGATCAGCCCCCACAACAGGCAATAGGGAACGAGCGTCACGATCGCCCAGCCCCACCCGCTTTTCGCCAACCGTCCGTCCGCGCTCAGCAGGCCCCGGTCGAAATTTGCGGGCCCCGATGTAGAAATAGGCCGCGTAGAACAGCACGCGGCTGGCCTGAACGTCGAACGGCCCAACCGAGAACCAGCGGGCCCAGGCCGAGCCGGAGTAAGCGGTCGCGCAAAAACACTTGCGGCGGCTTGTGAACAAGGCTCGGCCAGACGAACAGTCCTGAGAGAAAAAAGAACATCGCCATGAAGAAGCTGTCGGTGGCGAGAACGACCACGTCAAAGCCGATCCAGAACTTGGGATCGGTGTGGCCAAAATAGGTGTAGGGAATGACTGCGTGATGGAAGCACCAGCGTCAAAAAAGTGCGGGCGCGATCCAGCGCAGCGTTTCGGGCCCTGGCCTTTGGCGTCGCCCGAACTTCCACAGCTGCAACTGAAGGAGAGATTGATGTCATGCCTTCCTCCTCCATCCTGCTTATCGCTATCGCGTCAAGCCTCCCAAGCGCGCACTGCTCGGCAGCAAACCAATCAGGCCGGCGAATCGCCTCTTTCCGTTTCAAACAAGCTCACCTCCGAAAGGTTGACTGGCATGGTCGATACCTTTCCTGCAACCGCAATGGAGCGCGCCTGCCATAGCGTGCTGCCGAGCAGGACATACGCTGCGCAGGTCCACAGGGACTGCCAGTTCTGAAAACCCTCATTGAACAGGATGTATAGCGCACTAGCGACCAACAGGCCCGAGGATAAAGCCTCGGCGGTCGGCCGCGTACCAGACTCTGGGCTGTTGAGCAGCGCCAACAACCAAGACGGCACCGCTACCATCATTAGCCCGGCGAACGGAAAATCGCGCCAACGTGGATCGAACACCAGGCTCAACGCGGTTTCCGCCCCAATCAGCGTGGTTACGATTAGCGTGAGGCCCAGTATCGTCGCAGGCAACGAGCGGGTCCTGGCTTCGCGCGCGCTGATCAGCTCCACAAAGCTGGGCATCGCATCGCCTGACATCAGCGCGTTGGACGACACGAGGGGCGCACCCAGTCCCGCTACCAACAGCAAACCCTGGACTAGCCAACCGCCGAACCCATAGCTCTCGTAAAGCATCTTTTCGGCAGCTAACCCCAGTAGAATGCCGCCGACGGTGGCTGATATTGCCACGGCGACCCACGATATCAATCGTGGAGGCGATGGCCGATGCCTTAGCGTCGACAATGCTGCTCCGAAGACGGCAATGCTCAGAGCCAACCCGCATCCCAGCTGCACCTCCCAGAACGGATAGTTGCTGATGGCCGCTCCGGGTGGATATTTCAGATCGCGGTGCGTCTGACCGATCAAGCCCCAATGGCCGCCGACGGTTCCTTCCCAACGGCGCTTCCAGGGCTCGTTGTAGGCCTCGAACAGAGTGACGCGAAAATTTTCCTGCCTCGCCAGATCGAGAATCTCTGAAAGGAAGCGCGCCTGATTGATGCGGGAAGGGAGCGCCCCGTCGCGCATCCGTCCCCTGCTCGGCCACCCGGTCTCGCCGATCAGGATTTCCTTGCCGGGAAAGGCTAGGGCCATCCGCTTCCGAATTGCATCGACATGCGCTGCCGCGCCTTCGGCGGGGACTGGAAAGTCTTCCCAGTATGGCAGGAAGTGAATTGTGATGAAATCGACGACGTCATGAACTTCTGGGTAGCGCAGCCAGAATTCCCAAACGTCGGCGTAACTTACCGGAACATCCACGCGTTGCTTGACCGAGCGGATAATATCCCGCAGTTCAGCCGCGGTCATATCTCCCCGCAACAGCACCTCGTTGCCAACGATGATCGCCGTGACCGCATCCGGATAATACTTGGCCAGCGCTATGGCGGTATCGATCAGAAGGACGTTCTTGAGGCGATCTTGTCCGATCCAAATCCCGAGAATGACTTTCAGTCCGACCCTGGATGCAAGCTCGGGTACCTTGTCCAATCCGTTGTCGACGGAATAGATGCGGACGCATCGGGATATCTTGGCAAGTTCGACAAGATCCTCTGCGATCTGCTCCGGGCTGATGATCAATCCGGTGTCCCACGGGCTCTGACCGTAACGAAATGGCCCGTAGGACACGCAATCTAGTTTCGCCGCGGGATCGATCGGCTTATGCGCAAGTGTGACCGGTGTGGCCAACCACCACCAGATCGCAGAAATCATGCTCAGCGATATGAGGAGAAGCGCCAACGGCGTGCGAACGGCAATTGTTCTATCCTCCGGCAACCGTGGCTGGTCAAGCGGTCCTTCCGTAGGCTAGCTGCCAACTCGCCAGAAGCTATGCAAAATCGGCAGCAACTTAAGAAATTCGGCAGCGACTTGAGAAATATTGTGAAGCGTCCGGAGCGCGAAGGCTATTGGTGTGGTGGCACCGAGCAGACATCTGGTCACGAAATAAGATCTATCGCGGCGTCGCTCGCCGTCACTGCTAGGCGCATACTGTCAACGCCGCTTTGTTCCGCCGCGTACGGATCACTTCTGTCATCCCAGATTCACAGGTAGATTTTATCAATGTCTACCGACGACTCGACACCTAGTTTGACGAAGTTCTTCGCGAGCCAGTCGCCTGCACATTTTCGCCCTTGGTCGCGAAGAAAAGTGAGAAACTCCCAATCGGCGTTGTATTTGCTTGTCGAACCGAGCGCACCCATGAATTCATCGTCCGCAATGCTGTGGATCAGCACGTGCGGCAGCTCTTTATCAACGATTCGGTTTTCGGTGACGAGCTTGGTGACGAAGCTGACCGCCCGCATCTCCCGCATCAGAGACGAATTGAAGCTGATCTCGTTGATGCGGTTCATAATATCGCCCGCGGCACGCGGCACCTCTTTGCGCGACAGCGGATTGATATGAACGATGACAATGTCGCTACTCTTGCAGTTGTAGATTAGCGGGAAGAGTGCCGGGTTTCCCATATAACCGCCGTCCCAATAGGCTTCGCCGTCGATCTCAACCGCGTGAAACATCGTCGGAAGACACGCCGAAGCCATCACGGCATATAGCGAAATCTCCTTTCCGGCGAAGATCTTCACCTTGCCGGTGCGAACGTTCGTGGCAGAGAGAAAGAGCTTGACCGGACAGTCCGGGCGCTGCAGCACGTCAAAATCGATCGATTGCTCGACCACCTCACGCAGCGGGTTATAGTCCGTGGGGTTGAACTGATAAGGCGACAGCACACGCGTCACGAAGTTAATCAGCGAGAAAATCGGCGACCAGGTCAGCTTGTGATCTCCCAGCATTCGGTCGATGGGATTGGGCTGCAACGGCCCGAGCCTGGCCGCATCGCTGACGCGTTTCCAATAGCCGGCGAGCGCTTTGCGCGCCCCCTCGCGCCCGTCGACCGCAAGCCCATAGGCAAAGGCCGCCGCATTCATCGCTCCGGCACTGGTCGCACTGAGCCCCTCGAAGGCAAGAGCTTTCTCGTCCAGGAGCCGGTCGAGAACACCCCAGGTAAAGGCACCATGCGCTCCGCCGCCCTGGAGGGCCAGGTTGATGGTCCTGACCTGGTTGGAGAATGTCGGTTCGTGACCGGTTTCCCCAGACGCCTCCGGCTTTTCCGCCGAGTTCCGCTCCGAAGTGACGTCCATCGCCGAGTCCCTATTCGCCTGCATGCGCAAAGCATTGAATGACAAGAAATGGATTATTCGCAGGTACGGCACGTCGATCCGCGTCGATCATAATAGCACAAATGGACATGGGCTAGCATTTAGCGCGTCAGCGCATCTTAGCTTATGCCGATCGAGCCGCTCGTCCGCTGGCCGTGCGTGGCCGATCTCGTCGTGCTGCCCGCGAACTGATCACTTCCCGATTCGTCACGCAGAACCGTTCACCCGCTATGCAGTTTCGGCAAAAAAACACTATTATGCTAATTGTGCCGCTGGCTCGTCGATGGCATTTCGTCCCGAGCGCCGCAAGCGTGCGAAAGCGCTTCGGGTCATTCGCGACCGTCGAGCCCGCAGCAAGCCCGGCCATGTCCGCTATGCCGCCGAAAGCGGGAGTAAATTCAGAGCATTAGCGGCACCACCACTGGCCATTGCGGGTTTGATGGCGCCACCGTGGGTGTGATTCAAGCGTGGCGTTCGGCGTGTAAACGACCATCGGGTGCTCAATGACATCTTTTGGGTTCTGCGTTCAGGTGCGCCATGGCGCGATCTGCCAGAGACATGGTCCCCGCATCACTTGTTACAATCGGTTCGTTCGTTGGCGGCGGGCTGGCGTCTGAGATCTTGCGTTTGCCCCTATCGTGCGCGCCTGGGCTTCGCTAGGCTTGAGGCGTCGGCGGCGTATCTTGGGAGGGAGGCGCGCATGAGGGTGATTGGCATCGCGGTATTCGCGGTTTTTTTCCTCGTGATTGTCTACGCGGCCTTTGATCTGCGCGGCGACCACAACCAGATCAACCGGATTCGGGAAGAATGCCGGCGGACACACAGTGATGCGGACAAAGTGACAGAATGCATTGCCGACTCGGCGCTTCGGTACGCAAGGCAACCGCAATTGCCGTAAACGCGCGTTAGCTACGCTACTATTCGCTCCAACATAGTCGATACGCAGGTCATTCGACGCTCGGCGGCCCGACGACGTTCGCGCGGATTGGCGTCATGCAGGCGTTGAACCGTCACCACGTTCGCGAGTTCAACCCAAAGCAGAAAGAGCCGCATTGGGGCCGTCGCAAGCTAGTGCGCGATCAATGACGAGGTCGGAAAAGGACTTTGCGAGCCAGGTTATATGGTTTCTCGCAACTATATTCCGGGGGCATCGCACTAGTTTCGGGAGGAGCAACGCAGCCCGTGCCAGCCAGCGTCTGATGAGGCGGCTGTATCCCACCGAGGGGGTGATGCGGTCGAAAGACAAAGAATATCGACAGCGCAACCATCGCCCCAGCCGCGAACATAGAAATCCAGTGGAGCATCGCGATATTATGACACGAATTTGCGCCTGGGATAAGTGCAATCAACCGGCACAAGCCGGTGGAATTCGACCCGAAACGCAAAAGCCCGCATTGGGAAAAGCGGAAGCTCAAGAGGGACGAATAAGCGAAGGCCAGCTCGAGCTGAAGGCGAAAGGGAAATGATTGGCCATCAATAAGATCACCTGGGCACAAGTCGGACGGGTAACCGAACCGGGCCGATATATGTTTAGGTTCGGCTGGCTGACGATTTCGGCTGAAGATCTCGCTGTGTGGGAGCAGCACCCAAATGCGGCGTTTACGCTCGTCAGGACGACGACCACCACCACCGACATCGGGGATGAATTTCGTCTCGGCACGTTCGAACTCTGAGAAGTTCTCAGCCCAGGAGACCGCCTTCCGGGCGGTCTTTTTGTTTGGCGGTTCCAGAATTAATCCGCAGCGCGTACAT
>JBATYU010000431.1:0-2613 GCA_049674245.1 Bradyrhizobium sp.
GGGCCGTCCTCGGCGCTTGCCGCTGCCGTCACCACCGTTGCGGTGCATGTGCTGTCGCAGCGCAAGCTCGCCTGGGGCATTCTGGCCGAACCCGTCGATGTCGACGTCACCGCCTCGCGGCTTGCAAGTCGCCGCGAGATCGCGGGCGAAATGGCGAGCCGGATCGATGCCGCGGTGCGCGCCGGACATCTGCCCGCCCAGGATACGGCGCTCGCCGCGACCGCGCTGTTGGGCGCGTTGCATGAATCTTTGGTCGGGCCGCTGGCGCCGGAAAATCTGGAAGATCCCGCAAGGCTGCGCGATGCCGTTCAGACCGTGACGCTACTCGCGCTGCGCGCGGTTGGCGTGATGGACGCGCGCGCCCGCGGCCTCGTGGTGCAGGCGACCTTGCCGGCGAAGGCACTCGTGGGCGCGTAGCGCTCGGCAGTTGCAAAACTTTAATGCTTCTCTGCGCCAATGTTAAGGAGCCAGGAACCGGTTGAACGCAGACGCCCTTGATCATGGTCGCACGCAAGAATCCCGCGATACCCATCGTGATCCTGGGCTCGCTTCTGGCTGGGGCCCTTTATAGCTGGCTCACCGGCGAAGACATCAATTGGGATTGGCGGAATTACCATGAGTATGGTGCCTTTGCCCTGCTCAATGGACGGTTCGACATCGATGTCGAACCGGGTGGCTTGCAGACATTTCTGAATCCGCTTGCCTACCTGCCGGCTTATCTCTTGCGCCACCATGTGGGCGCGCCGTTCTGGGGAATCCTGCTGGGTGCCGTTCATGGTCTAAACCTTGCTCTGATCTATTGGTTCTCGCGCAAGCTTCTCGGAAGTGCCGCCAGCGGCTGGACCATTTTGGCATCGCTCATCATCGCTGCATTCGGACCAATGACGCTGTCCGAGGTCGGCACGAGCTTCACCGACATCCTCACTGCCATGCCGGTTATTGCCGGCGTTGGCTTGACTTTGTCTGAAAGCGAAGAGCCCGCGAGCCAACAGCAGGGAAAGCGCCTCGTCATTGCCGGCCTGTTGCTCGGCGCTGCGGCTGGATTGAAGCTGACCAACATCACTTTCCTGATCGGCGCCGGGACGTCGTTGCTGTTGGTCACCCGTCCGCTCGCGGCCATGGCAAGATTTGGGGTGGGTAGCATCCTCGGCATGCTGGCGACAGGCGGCGCATGGGCCTGGATGCTTTGGCAGCAATTCGGTAGTCCGGTCTTTCCGTTTTACAATACGATCTTCCGCTCTCCGGAGGCTCCATTGGCGCCGATCGTCGATCTGCGCTTCTTGCCGCATGGCCTGCTGGACGCTGCCGCTTACCCGTTCTACTGGCTGGTCGGAGATCATCGCTCTTCGGAGTGGGCGTTTCGCGATCCGCGCTTCGCGCTCATCTGCGTTCTGCTTGCGGTTGCGGTTGCCGCACGCCTGCTTTGGAAAACGCAAATATTTCGGCAACGAGACAAGCAATTCTTGCTGTTTTTCGTTCTCGCTTACGGAATCTGGCTCCTTTCCTTTGCGATCCACCGCTATGCGATTGCGCTCGAATTATTGGCCGCCCCGCTCATCGTGCTGTTGCTGTCCCGCTTGATTGAAGCGCTCTATCCCGACCCGATAAGGCTGCAGCCGTCACGCATCGCCGACATCGCGGCGATCATCACGGCGTTGGCGGTAGCAGTTTGGTCGCAGCCTTCCGATTGGTCGCGCCGCCCCTGGTCCGACCCCTATCGACCCCAGCTTGCGAGCTCCTTGTTGAGGCCGGCAACCTATTTGATGCTGGCAAAGCCGCTCGGGTACGTCGTTCCATTGCTGTCGGCAAGCTCACGCGTGTACCAATTGTCCGACATCCTGTTGCCTGTTGCACCGGGCGGATTGTTTGACCGCCGTATCAGGTGGGGGCTCGCCCACCCGCTTGCGGGCGGCGTGTGGGCGCTTCATCTTCGAGGTAGCCCGCCGCGGCAGAATTTGCTCGACACCTACGGTCTCGAGTTCGACGCATCGCGCAATTGCGAACTCATCCCTGGTGCGGATGGGGTTGATATCGAGGCTTGTCCACTTTCGCCACGACCGCAGCCCCTTCTCGAAGGACGCTTGTCGACGGGAGCCGAGCAGCCAACGGACGCCGGCGTTACGAGGAACTGATCGCGCCACCGCCGCGCAACCCGAGAATGACGGCGGAAATACCGTTGCTCGTTCACATTTCGGCGTCGCCGTCGGGCCCGACCGAGGCGATGCGCAGCATGTTGGTGGTGCCGGGAGCACGCAGCGGCACGCCGGCAACGATGATCACGCGCTGCCCGGCCTTGGCAAAACCGTCTCTGAAAGCGATGCTGCCCGCGCGGCTGACCATGTCGTCCAGATTCTTTGCGTCTTCGGCGACCACGCAATGAACGCCCCAGACCACGGACAGCTTGCGCCCCGTCGCAAGATTCGGCGTGATCGCAACCACCGGCGGCTTCGGCCGCTCGCGCGCCACACGGATCGCGGTTGAGCCCGAACTGGTCCAGCAGATGATCGCGGACAGATCGAGCGTTTCCGCGATCTGCCGCGCGGCATCGGCGATGGCGTCGCCGACGGTCGGCTCCGGTTCGGCGCGCTGCGCATTGAGCACGCCGCGATAGGT
>JBATYU010000432.1:0-1540 GCA_049674245.1 Bradyrhizobium sp.
CGATGTTGAAGGAACCGTTCCTCCATTCGATGCGCCATGCCCACGCGATGGCACTCCATGCTGGGCTCGTCGACGATTCCCCGCAGATGGATTCCGCGATCCTCGCCGGTGTCGCCAAGGACATCGAACATCATCGCGCGCTGTCGGCGCTGACGTCGGCGCAGGCCAGACCGACGCCTGAGAACGCGCAGATGCATCAGGACACGGCCGAGGCCGCCGCCGAGCTGCATGCGAGGCCGAGCAGCACCTCGCCGCATATCAACCGGCGCAGGGTGCGCCGCCGCCACAGCCGCGACCGCAGAGAAGGAACATGCCCGTGTCAGCACCAGTTTCCCGTGACAGCCCGTCGGTCACCGGCCACCGATCGCAAGACAGAACCTTGAGCCGTGACGAACGGGAAATTGCCCGCGCCAGCATGCCTCACCTCCCGCCAGAGCAGGCGGAATATCAGTACCTGATCAACAGGAAGCGCATGCACGAGATGAAGGCCAACGGCGAAATTCAGGGCGACAGGTAGATGCCGCGCGCCGCACGGATGGTCCCGATCGTCTGCTCTGATCCCGAGGTGCAGCGGTTCATCGCGGAGGAGATGCTGTCGATCGGCCCGTACAGCCAACCGCGCTTCACCATGACCGCGCGCCAGCTATTTCAGGCGGCACGAGATCGTTTCGGCGATCGTCGCTGTCTTGACTTAGAATTGCCCGTGCACTGATGCCGATCCCCGGCGACATCGAGCGCAGGCTCGGCGAGATCGATGACCTGCACAGTTCGGTTCTTGTCGGGCTGCGCGTTTGGCAGCGCGCCGGTCCTGACCGCGATCCGAAGAACATCCGCAAGGCGCTGCGGACCTACGTCGACGCGGTAACCGAGTTCGTCAACGGCGGCGACAAATGAGCCAAGATCGTATCGCCTTGATCCGTGGATTTCGCGCCCCGGCACCCGATCCGAAGCTCGTCGAGGCCAAGGCGCGGTTCGAGGAGTTGAACGAGTTCGTGCAGTCGCGGGGTGGATGGGTAACGAGTGTGCCGGGCGCAACCGAGGTGACGCTGGAATGCCTGCCCGATTCACGCGTGCCGGATGATCTTCTCGCGGTCGGATACGATGTGCGCGAGGTCGGCGACGGCGAGCGCATCTTGGCTCACCGGATCGTTGAGCGATTTGTCCGCCGCGCCGACGGCAAGCTGGAGCCGGTCACCGAAGGGTCGACCAAGCCGATCGCGGAGACCAGGACGCACGCGGGGATCGTCAAGGTGCGGCGTTACGGCTTCGACATATCCTAAATGCGCGCCATCAGTTCAAGGAAAGTTCCAGTTACCCGATCTGTTCCTATGGAATGCGGGGTACTGGCCTGTTTTAACCCCTTGTGGCCTAGTTTGAATTTCGCAGTGGCCTAATTTAATTTGTCGGCTTCCGGACAGACACGCCCCGAGAGAGGAATTTAGTCTAGCCGAACCTTCGACATGGACGACGCGGCATGAAGAACCCGCCAGACGAGAAGCCAACCGGCAAGGAGCCTAAGCCGTCCCGCACCGATCAGGCC
>JBATYU010000433.1:0-3755 GCA_049674245.1 Bradyrhizobium sp.
TGCGCACGGGTGGTGTCGGGGGTGCTCCCGCACGTGAGGCATGGGAGAACGAAAGGTAACAGCACAAGAAAGAGGCCGCCAACTGAGGCGGCCTTATTACGGTGGCTTTAGTTCGCCCACGAGTAGCTTCAATGTTTCCGGCGATGTCAAAGTGTCCGAACCATCGCAATCAATGCAGCGGTACCTACGGCCCCCGGTTTGTATCAGCAACCATCTCATCGGCTTGCCGCACGTCTTGCAAGTAGGCGGCGGGGTATTCTTCGGCATGGGTGCTCTCGCTGTATGGCGGGAGCGTTATAGAACTCTCAGTCACCGGTAGTTGCCGAAGGCGGGCGGGTGATGGTTGGACAAGGCGCTTCTTGTGGGCCGAAGTCTAATTAATTCGTATTTCGCACTGCGAAACAATCTGCGAATTAGGCCCCTCCCAAATTCAACTTAGGCCATGGCGGCGCTGGGGCTTCTCGTCGCGAGGAAACGCGCGAGGCGCATTGTCTTGCATTGTACTCGTCTCGACTGCCACGCATTTAACGAATTCGCACTCGGAGCACATGAAGGTGTAGAGGTCGAAATCAGGTGGTTCGGGCATGACGCGGCCGAGCATCATCGGCACTCGGCACTCGGCACTTCGGGCACGGGCTACCCTTAATTTCATCGGCTGTTGAATATGGGGCCAGCATGGTTCCATTTTGACGCGTTCGCGTCAGCGCCGCCGTTCAATATTGCTTACTCTCAACGATCGACAGGCAGTTCAGCCAATCCTCCTGAGCAAAATTGAACAGTGGCGGCGAACCGGATATGATCGGCTATAGCTGAACGTCGCGGGGCCGCTACCGCGCCGTTTCCCCTAGATGGCCCCAGCTTCGCCCCCCCGAACTGGGGCCGCTTCGCGTCGTCGCCAAGGGCCGCGCGACCTATCGCCCATGCTGAGGATCGTTGTTGGAGGGACTGGATAGCGGGTGGATCAAACGGCACTCAGCGAGCCCCCATGTCGTCTCACTTAGCGCTCGCTGTTGTCGCTCTCTTCGAGGTCCGCTTTGCAGCGCATTACGGACTCTAGTTGGACACTGCGCCATGTCCGGAAAGTTCCAATAAGCGACATTCCGATCATTGATGATCCATCGCGACAATGAATTCAACTGGATCATCGGGTTTCACACCGAGTGGGATGACTGCGCCACCGGTCTGCAGGTCGCGCCACTGCAGCGGACCGTGGACGCCGTTGAGGATGAGAACCACGCGCTTCTTCGATCTTTCAACCCGCACTTCCATGAAGCTCTGGAAGAATGGTGCGCGGTTGAAATCGAAGATGCCGGAAAAAGCCTCAACGCTGAACGGCCAAGCATTAAACCACTTTATCCAGTACCAGAACGGCTGCTTCCATAGCGGCATCTCGGCATCCATCTTGGTGCGAAGGTGATCGGTCCTCGGGTAGAATGCCCAGTCCGCTGCAGCAGGCTCCTTCGGAAAGTCGAGGGCTGTGCCGATACTAAGGTAGGCTCCGCCGCCGCCATTGACGAAGTGGTGCATCACCCAGGCGGGGCCGTCCCCGACGATGTTTTCCCGGTAATACTCGAAGTCGTGCGTATCGCCAGCCATGGCGATCTTGACGTTTCGGCTCGCCAGCAGTCGATAGAGCGCGGCGAATTTTTCCGAAGATTCGGAGACATCCCCGCCTTCGGCATTTGTCGGAATGTCGTGGCCCCCAGCGAAACGCGGATGGCCGACGATGGCCATGGTGAACTTGCCGCGACTTCGATCGAGGGCTCGCTCGATCCATGCCTGTTGTCGTTCGTCCACCGTGCGGAGGATGCCAGTGTCAATCGCAAGCAGTGCAAAATCATCGGTCTGCAGTTCGAAAAAGGGCGCCCGCTGGATCCCGACATTTACGGCGTATAGCCGGCGCAGACGCGCTGCATGTGCCATAAGATTGTCGATCCGGCGCGCGTTCGTGCCGGTCAATCCCAGATCGGCTTCGACCCGGGCCTCCATTGCTCCACGCGCCGCCTTGGGTTCGAGAAAGTTCGCGTTGAAGCTTTCGAGCGCATCGAACCAGTCATGATTGCCCGGGATCGCATAAACCGGCTTTGCGAACCCCTGGAACGGGAGATAAAACTTGGCCTCATAGTCTTCGATAGCTCCGGCCGGATAGATAACGTCCGAAGAGATCACGAGAAACTTTACGTTATCGCTCTGTCCAAGTTTCAGATAGCGCGAGGCCAGCGAATATTGGGAAGCGTCTCCTTCGCCCGGATCGCCGATTACGAGAAAGCTGAAGTCGCCATTTCCCGCAATGCCCTGCGGATCGATCCGAAAGAGTTCATCGCCGCCGCCGTAGGCACGCGTCACGGCATCGATCATGTTGGCGCGCCATGGATCGACCCGCAACTCGGTCATCTTCTGATAGATGCCAGTCGCCCAGCTTTCAGTGTTGAAGTACCAACTGAAACCCCAGATCGGGTTAATCGCCACGAAGAAGGCGGTCACCGGCAGGCCGAGCCGCAGTAGCAGGATCAGCGCGAACGGCAGGGAGAGGCGCGCCTCGCTCAGGCGCAAGCTAAAACCAAATCGGGCTTCCAGCCATCGACGTATCAGCCAGTCGGCGACCGGGTTTATCCGTGCAGCCCCTTCCTCCGCATTCAGGCGCAGGGACCATGCCAGACGTTCGACCGGCCTTGTCACGCGACGCCAAGCCAGGCGCCCTGGGAGCATAAGCACCATGGCGAAGACGAGCGTCATTAGAACGTCTCCGGCGGTGGCAACAAATGGGGAAATGCGGCCCAGCATGTCATCGGCTTGCGGCATCCGGCCGGCATGGATTGCCAGGAACACGATCCCGAGTGTCGACATCCACAATAGATCGGCGGCGCGCACGAACTGCGACCCGCTGTCGGCCTCGGAACGCAAACGGGCAAAACTCTCGTTCCCTGGAACGCCGAGCCCAGGGTCCGGGTGAAGGTTCAAGACCTTGGTGAGCGTTTCGGGCGCGACCGATTCGACCGGCACCATCAGCAACCGCCAGCCAGCGGCGATAATGTAGACGCCGACGATGGCGCCAATGGCCTGAACGATTCCAATGAAACGACTGAGATACCAAACCACCGCCGCGCATCCGAGATCGACGAGTCCGTTAAACACTAATGGGAGGCGGTTTGGATGCGATCTGCGCCATGCGGAAATGATTTTTCCAAATCCATCGATCGTGAGAATAGCAATCAGAAAGATGAACAATCCGTGGCTGATGAGGGCTGAGCTGAGCAGTAGGACGTTTCCAGCGAGAAATGCAAGCGCGCTGGGAAGATAAGCACTCGCCTCGGAGCCTCGCGGCGATGTGAAAGTGATATAGGCCTCTGCAATCGCCATCGCGATCAGAGGAAGCCCGAGAATCGCGAGAGACCATTGACCGGCTACGAGCGGCGTCGTTAGGGCTAGGACTCCCAACGCAATCAATAGAGCGCCTGCGATGCGTTTCTTAATGACTCCAGAAATCGATGGCATCGGCATCAATCCGGGTTCAATCGACGCGCTCGTTTTGACGAAGTCTTTATTGGAAAGGGCGGCGCGTCAAGGTGATGCGGTGCCACCGAGAATACCAAGAAATTCGCGACGCCTCATATCCACGCCTAGGTCAACACGATGCATCGATCGGGGCCGAAGCCAATTTCGCTACTGCAACACGAACACGAGATGCTGGCCGATGTCGCAGATGGGTCAATCGCTTCACTTTGACGGTCGGCCAGCCACTTCCGATTTTACCT
>JBATYU010000434.1:0-4684 GCA_049674245.1 Bradyrhizobium sp.
AAGATCTCGAAGAGTTCGTCATCGCTGGTCTTGCTTGTGACTCTTGATCTGTAGGTGTCATGCTGCTTTTTCCAATTGACGTTCCTCAATTGGAAAAATGGGTATCTTTTGTTGAAGGTCTCCCACAGGACCTTAAAATTCTTTTCAGGGTCGCGAATGCTCATGGCAATGCTGAGCTTAACGCAGCAGCGCCGCCGAGTCTGGACGGCTGGTGGGACATTCGAACCCTTAGGTCGAAGCAAAGCAAGAAGTGCCGTTTTCCGGTCAGGGGGCGAGATCGGGCACCAGCTTTACAAGGAGTTCGGAGCCGGCAAGCTGGATTGCGTAGATTTCCAAAGTGTGCCGACCGATGAAGCGCAGGGCGCCGGCTATGGCTTCTGGCGGTTGGATACGGCTCGGGCCGCGCAGGAACAGACACAGGCTCGCGGACCAAACGCCGATGCAGAAAATGAAGACGGCGAACTGAATTTGAGGAAACGAGTATTCACTTTGTTCCTGCCAAACGTAGGCGACCACGGCGGCAAAGCAGGCCAGCAGTCGCATTAGGCCGGCGTTCTCCTTCATCGCGGGCCGGGGCGGTGCCGAGCTTTGGGCTGGACCATCCGCGTCGGTAGCTGATCTGCTGTCGACATACATGCGTTGGCATAAGCCAAACAGGGCCCACAGCCATCCCTCCGAGCCATAATCGACAATCTTGCCCGTTATCGACAATACCGCGAAAAGTGCGGAAACGAGGAAGGCGAAGGCGGCCCAACCGTGACGTTGCAAAAGGATTTGCACGTAGGGCCGTGCACTGCGGATGAGTGCCAAGCTCAAAAGAATGTTCGGTGCTACCCAGGTCCATTTTGCATTCCAGCTTTCGAGCAGGGTCAAGATGACACCAAGCCAGATCCACTGTAGCGGGACGGTCCTGGTCTGCGCGTAACCCATAAGAAAGAAGAACGTTGGAGCTGCTGGGCGTCCGAAAACGCTCCACCAGCGGTCGTCTTCGACGAAGAAATGGCCGAAATGGCCGACCGAGACCGAGATGATTGCCACGGTTTTCAGCCAGTCGGCGTTGTCAACGGCGTGAGGCGTGTGCGGGTTTCGATGAGATGTGCTCGTCGCATGCATGGTGTCGCGCACTTCTGCGCCCAAACTTGTACTCGTTTAGCGGTGCTCGCGCGGCCCACGAAGGCAGCTTATTATCGAGGCCGTCCCGCACGTTAAGTCGTCGCGATCCCGATCTGTACTCGCAAAGTTACTCACATTTTGGGGAGAAAGCTAGAGTCGCGATGCGACATTGTGAGCACGGATAAATCCCAGAAGTGCCTGTACCACAGGGGGTTTATGAGTATCTATGTGTCGCTATGCGAAGAGCTTCTGGTGTCCTGGCCGGCACTCCATTGTGCAAACAAGGTCTTGATTGCATTTGGTTTTGCCAATGTCGTGCCATATCGCTACCAGCAAAGATACCACATTCGCATCGCCCAGCATCGACATCGCACCATACACCACGTGAGCAAGCGACGACCCACCTGGCCGCGTTCAGAAGCAGGAACGCGAAGGTTGACGCAGATCAATAGCGCTTCCTGAAAGTCACGTAGACTGAATCTCGTCAGTGCCGAACTGTTCATAGGCGAGGGGACAGTTCCGACATTGGCCTTGAGGGCTCCGGCGGATATTCGGCGGAGCCCTTTTCTTTGCGCCCTAGTGCCGCATCGGCCGAGTAGGGTCTTCTCATAGGTGTTCAACGAAATTGGGGTTTCAGCGCCCTAAATCGCAAAAATTCCCCGCAGTCGTCGCGAGCCAGGCAGTCCGGCCACGTTCTGATTTAATAGACATTTCCGGCATGCGAAACCCCTTTGAATTTAGCCGTTTTGCCGTTCATTTGACTTAGCTCAATACGCCGACGCTAGCCGATTGATAATTATCAAGACGGATTTCCATCTTGGCCGTCATGCTCGTGGCGGCGTCGGATTCCACTATTCACGATAACCAAAAGGGGAGGAAATGATCAACGAGTTGACAACAAAACGGCAGTCGCACGTCACGGTGGCAACAGCCAGCCTGATCGGCACCGCCATCGAGTGGTACGATTTCTTCCTATACGGCACCGCGGCGGCGCTGATCTTCAACAAACTGTTCTTTCCGACATTCGATCCGGCGGTGGGTACGCTGCTGGCGTTCGGCACCTACGCCCTGGGCTTCATTGCGCGGCCTCTCGGCGGGATCGTGTTTGGTCATTTCGGCGACAAGATCGGCCGCAAGACCATGCTCTATCTGACGCTGCTGATCATGGGCGTGGCGACGGCGGCGATCGGCCTGCTGCCGACCTACGACACGCTCGGGATCTGGGCGGCGATCCTGCTGATCGCCTGCCGCTTGGTCCAGGGTTTTGGGCTCGGCGGCGAATGGGGCGGCGCGGTGCTGATGGCGGTCGAACATGCGCCCGAAAACAGGAAGGGCTTTTACGGCAGCTGGCCGCAGCTCGGCGCGCCGCTCGGGCTGGTGCTCGGCACCCTGGTGTTCTCGCTGGTGTCCCACTTCCTGACCGACGCCCAACTCTATGCCTGGGGCTGGCGTTTGCCGTTCCTGTTCAGCATCGTGCTGGTGCTGGTCGGTTTGTGGATCAGATTCACGATCGCCGAATCGCCCGAATTCCAGAAGATCAAGGATTCCGGCCAGGAAGTGAAAATGCCGATCCTTGATGCGATCCGCATGTATCCAAAGAACATCCTGCTGGCGATGGGCGCACGCTTCGCCGAAAACGGGTTCTTCTACATCTACGCCACCTTCGTTCTGGCCTATGCGACCCAGTCGCTCGGCATGAACCGACAGGACATCTTGAACGGCGTGCTGATCGCCGCCGCGATCGAAACCTTTACGATCCCGGCCTTCGGCGCCCTCTCTGACCGTGTCGGGCGCCGACCGGTCTATATTTTCGGCGCCGTTTTCTCGGCGCTGATGTCGTTCCCGTTGTTCATGCTGCTCGCCACGAAAAACCCGCAACTTGGCTGGATCGCCATCGTTCTGGGTCTGGCGGTCGGGCACGCCGCGATGTACGGGCCGCAGGCGAGCTTCCTTTCCGAACTGTTCGGCACCAAGGTGCGCTACAGCGGCGTGTCGCTCGGCTACAACCTCGCCTCGATCTTTGCCGGTGCGCTGTCGCCGCTGATCGCCACCGGGCTGATGGCCGCCTACAAGCCGGATACCTGGCCGATCTCGGTCTACATGATCGGGCTCGCGCTCATCACCATCGTTTCGGTCTATTACGCAACCGAGACGCGGCAGAAGGCTGCATCCGAAGGCAGCGCCGTCGCCGCAACGCCGAGGCCGGCGGCAGCGACTTAGGTCCGACCGGCCGTCACGGGGCCGGCGAATCCGGCTCCGTGGCGACCAACCAGCCGCCATCGAGAAATCCGGCGGGGTTCTGAAAATAATTTCGGGAGAAAGCCAGTGAGCCATCCGGCGTTGCCCTATTTGCGCAATTCGGAGAAAGGCAAGATCGTCACGGCCGCGGAAGCCGTGCGGCTCATTCGCGATGGCGACACGGTCGCCACCGGCGGCTTTGTCGGCATCGGCTTCGCGGAGGAAATCGCCCTGGCGCTGGAGGAATTATATCTCACCAGCCCCGGCGACGCGCCGTACACGCAAGACAAGCCGTGCAACCTGACGCTGGTCTATGCCGCGGGCCAAGGCGACGGCAAGCATCGTGGCCTCAATCATTTCGCGCATCAGGGGCTGGTCAAGCGCGTCATCGGCGGCCACTGGGGCCTCGCACCCAAATTGCAGCATCTGGCGATCACCAACCAGATCGAGGCCTATAATCTGCCGCAGGGCGTCATCACCCATCTGTTTCGCGACATCGCGGCGAACCGGCCCGGCCATGTCACGCGCGTCGGTATGGAAACCTTCGTCGATCCGCGCAATGGCGGCGGCAAGCTCAACGCCCGCACCACCGAGGACATCGTCGAGCTGGTTACGCTGGGCGGTCGGCAATGCCTGTTCTACAAGACGTTTCCGATCGACGTCGGAATCATCCGCGCCACCACCGGCGATCCCGACGGCAATCTCACCATGGAAAAGGAAGCGCTGACGCTGGAGGCGCTGGCCATCGCCATGGCCGCGCATAATTCCGGCGGCATCGTGATTGCGCAGGTCGAGCGCGTGGCCGAAAGCGGCAGCCTCAATCCACGCCAGGTCAAGATCCCCGGCATTCTGGTCGACTGCGTCGTGGTGGCAAAACCGGAAAACCACTGGCAGACCTTCGGCACGCAATACAATCCCGCGTTCTCTAGCGAGATCAGGGTGCGGGCCGGTTCGCTGCCGCCGATGCCGATGAGCGAGCGCAAGATCATTGCGCGCCGCGCCGCATTCGAGCTCAAGCCCAACAGCGTCGTCAATCTCGGCATCGGCATGCCCGACGGCATCGCCGCGGTCGCCAACGAAGAGCGGATCATCGACCTCATCACGATGACGGCGGAGCCCGGGGTGATCGGCGGCATCCCCGCCAGCGGGATCGACTTCGGTGCTGCGATCAACACCCAGGCGGTCATCGACCAGCCCTACCAGTTCGATTTCTACGACGGCGGCGGCCTCGACGCGGCATTTCTCGGCCTCGCGCAGGTCGATCGCGCCGGCAATCTCAATGTCAGCAAATTCGGCCCCAAGCTCGCCGGCGCCGGCGGCTTCATCAATATCA
>JBATYU010000435.1:0-2610 GCA_049674245.1 Bradyrhizobium sp.
ATGTAAAAGCGACAAATTACAAGGCGTGCCTTGCGCTTGAGGTGCCGGCCTATGTCGCTTTTTATAAATCTGCTCCCGATTTCTTAGGCAACGACGTCATGACGATTGAAGTCAGTTATCCGGGAGGACGTACGGAAATACAGAAAATAACGGTGAATGTCAGCGCCGCTGGTGCGCAGCAGAAAATTTGAGGCTCCGGCTGACTGACGGGCGGATGAGGGCCGGAACTGGCCCGCGCCAAGGCCTAAACAAGGCCCAAATTTGACGTATGTAATGAATTGACCTGTGTATAGTTTTTGCAACAGTCGTCCATTTTTTTCTTTGGCAGCGAACCTTTCATCTTCCGAAGAAACCAAGATTCCGCTGTTTTATAAAGCCCTTGGATTAAGTTTCCCTTCCTTTTGATTCGGCGAGCATTGCAGATTTACGATTGAGCAAACCGGTTTTTGAGCTGGACGTTGAGCCAAATTTAGGGATAGCTCCCAGTCAAGAAACTGGCAAAAGGTGGGCGCAAATTTGAAAAGGGCGTTTGAAAAAGGGCACCACCGCGGTGCTCTCATCGGCTGAATTTCAAATCTCTATCGTCAATGAATTTTATCGCGGTCGGCGACGTCCGCGCGAATTTAACAGGGCAGGGCTGAGGATCAAAATAGCAGTCGGAGTCTTTTCGCAATAAGCCGAAGCATCGCTCGCAGCGGCGTGAATGCGCCGGGCTGTTCGCTTGCGCAGTTTTTTCGGCGAAATGATTCTCGATCGCTATCCGTCGGACCGCGCAGATTTTAAGTGGAGGTCCGTCTGTGGTTGACATTGTTTCTGCAGTACATGCTCAGCCATCGGTTTTCAGTTCCGAGGGGCGCGCGTGAGTAGCTTGTCCAAAAAGCCAGATGAACTCCGGCTGCTGCTACAGACCTGCAGCGGCTATTTTGTCACAGCGGCCATTTTCAGTCTGGCGATCAATCTGCTCTATCTCGCCGGCCCGTTATACATGCTGCAGGTTTATGACCGGGTGATCTCGAGCGCCAGCGAGGTCACCCTGGTGATGCTGACGATTGCGCTGCTGATGGCGTTCATCGCACTTGCGGGGCTGGATGCGGTCCGCGCGCGCGTGCTTACCCGCGCCAGCATCCGTCTCGATCGGCGGATCGCCGCTCGCATCATGACCGCAATTATCGACCGATCAGGAAGTTTCGGGAGTGCACGCAGTCAGCTGTTGCGCGATTTCGATACCTTCCGCCAATTCGTCACGGGGGCGGGCATTCACGCGATCTTCGATCTGCCCTGGGCGCCGATTTATATCGCCGTGATCTTTATGCTGCATCCCGCGCTGGGCGCGTTCGCGCTGGGCTGCTCGATGGTTTTGATCCTGATGGCGCTTCTGAACGAATGGATGGTGAAGCAGCCGCTCAGCGAATCCGGAGCAGCGGCTTCGCGCAATTACGGTTTCACCGAGATGAGCTTGCGCAATACCGAGGTGGTGCGCGCGATGGGCATGACCGTTGGCCTGCTAAAACGCTGGAGCCGCGATCGCGACCGCATGCTCGAGCGCCAGGTGCTCGCCAGCGACCGTGCCGCGGGCATGCAGAGCATGATCCGATTTCTGCGGCTGTCGATGCAGTCGGTGATCCTGGGGCTCGGTGCCTATTTAGTGATCGAACGCGTGGCCACCGGCGGGGCAATGTTTGCCGCGAGCCTACTGCTCGGCCGCGCCTTGCAACCGGTCGAGCAGATCGTCGGATCCTGGCGCAACCTGGTCTCGGCCCGCGGCGCTTTCTTGCGCGTGCGCGAGCTGTTGGTGGCCAGTCCAGTGCGCGCCAGTGGGCTGACGCTGCCGCGGCCCCTCGGCCAGCTTGCGGTTGAGGGGTTGAGCTTTGTCCCGCCGGTCAGTTCCAAGCCAATCCTGCGCGGGGTCGGCTTCGGCGTCGAACCGGGTGAAGTACTCGGCGTGATTGGTCCCTCCGGCGCCGGCAAGTCGACGCTGGCGCGGCACTTGGTCGGGGTGCTGACGCCCTCGGCCGGCGCGGTACGGCTGGATGGCGCCGACGTTTGCGTCTGGGCGCGATCGACGCTCGGCCGCCACGTCGGTTATCTGCCTCAGGACATCGAACTATTTTCCGACACCATTGTCGCCAACATCAGCCGGTTTCAAGTCGGCGAGGACAACGCTGTCATTGCCGCGGCTCGAATGGCCGGCGTGCATGAGATGATCGTGCGTTTGCCCAACGGCTACGACACCGAAGTGGGCGAGGGGGGTGCGATCCTTTCCGGCGGGTATCGGCAGCGCATCGCGCTTGCCCGCGCGGTATACGGCAACCCGAGCTTGGTCGTGCTCGATGAGCCGAGCTCCAATCTTGACGCCGACGGCGATGCCGCGCTCACCGACTGCATCATTCAGCTGAAAGAGCAGGGAACCACGGTGGTCATCGTTTCGCATCGGCCGAGCACGATCGGGGTGGTCGACAAGATCCTGGTGCTCAGGGACGGCGCCGCGGAAATGTTCGGTCCGCGCGCCGAGATCATGGCGCGTCTGACGCGCTCGGTTCCGGTCCATGCGGTGCAAAATGTCGCGGCAGTGGCTGGGAAATAACCATGCGCGATGCAGACATGTCTGGT
>JBATYU010000436.1:0-1797 GCA_049674245.1 Bradyrhizobium sp.
GGTCTGCGCCATTACAATCCGATCGGCTCGGTGCATGGCGGCTATGCCGCGATCCTCTTGGATTCCGCGATGGGGCTCGCGGTGCAGAGCACGCTGCCCGCGGGCACTGGCTACGCCACGCTGGAATTCAAGATCTCATTTGTGCGCGGCATGAGCGAGACGAGCGGCGTGATCCGCACCGAGGGCCGCGTGCTCAACGCCGGCCGCCGCGTCGCTACCGCCGAGGCGCGCATCACCGATGCAAAGAATCGGCTGCTTGCGCATGCGACGACGACGTGCCTTGTGTCCGAATTTCCGAAGGGGAGCGCGAAAGGCTGACGTTGAATTGGAGGGTAGGCAAAGCGACTCTCATGCCGCTGGCGCCAAGAACGTCAGAGTTTGCGTAGCCGAGCAGCGGCCGATTGCATTTCGCTACAAATTCCAGCGCCTACGATCGGGCTGTCCTTGCCTTAATGAAGAAGCATTAGCGGACGTTTGCCAGGGCTGACACGTCAGCTTCTGGCCCATCGCGTTATTTGGGTGCCGCGCAACTGTTGGGTGGCTTTCGGAGTGAAGCGGACATCACCCCGGGGAAGGTCACAGAACCGGATTTATGAGTGCACGCCCTAGACAGACTGAATCACTGATATCTCTGCTTCGCAACCGCCGCCCTTTTCAACAGAATCGACCCGTGGCGGATTCGACGGCCGCTCACCGAGCCCAGAACCAGCCACTTCCAGCGCCGGGTCAAACTGACTACGATGCGCTTCCCTGAGCATCGGGTAAGGGCATGAGACGGCGCTCCAAAGGAGGATCGACCAAACCGCGACGCCGCACGGCGCCGGCAGCAAAGCGCCGCCGCAGAACCGAGACAATTCGGGGTGTTACCTCATCCGCGTCCAAGGAGGAGTTACGGTTTGCGCTGCTTAGGCGCACACTCTCAGAAGCGCGCAGGCATCATCGGCGTGCCGAGGAAGCGTTGCGGGAAAGCGAATACAAACTCCGCCAAATCATCGAATCGGCCGTCCCCGGCATGCTCTGGGTAACTGGACCGGATGGCGAAGTGACACGTGTCAATCAACGCACCCTGGACTTCACCGGCGCCCGCTCTGTTGAGGACCTCCTTAATCTTGGCTGGGAGAAATTCCTGCATCCGGAGGACTTTCCAAAAACTGCAAATGCCTTCTTTCACGCGATCCAAACCGGAGAATCGTACGAGAATCTGCAGCGCGTGCGTCGGGTGGACGGCGAATATCGTTGGCACCATGTCCGCGCTGAGCCATTGCGTGATCGAGAGGGACGCATCATCGAGTGGTACGGTCTGTCTGTTGATATCGATGAAGGCAAGAAGATCGAAGAGCGGCTGCGCCGCAGCGAAGCCTATCTGGCGGAAGCACAGAGGCTGACCCATACCGCTACCGCGGCCTACGACGCGACGAAAATCCTCTATTTTTCTGACGAGGCTTTTCGCCTGTTCGGGTTTGATCCGCTGCAGGGCATCCCAAGCCGAGAAGCGGTGTGGCAACGGATTCATCCAGACGATGTAGACACGATGAACGAAAAGATCGAGCACGCATTGCGCGAAAGGAGAAACTTCCAGAACGAGTTCAGACTCAAACTGCCAGATGGGACGGTCAAACACGTCGATGCAGACATCTTGCCCGTGTTCTCTGCAACTGGAGAGCTCGTAGAGATTATCGCCACGGCGGTCGACGTGACAGAACGCAAGCGCGCCGAGGATACGTTGCGCCGTGGCGAAGCCTGGCTCGCACAAGCACAGAGGCTAAGCCACACCGGTACTTGGGTTTTGGACGGGAC
>JBATYU010000437.1:0-3706 GCA_049674245.1 Bradyrhizobium sp.
GGTCCAGGACGGCGAGGATTTCAAGAAGCGGCTGGCGTTTACGCGCAACCGTCTTCTGATGGACACCCTGCTTGCGAGCGAAGGCAAGGCTGCGACCAGCGACGACGCCATGAAGAAGGTCTATGAGTCGGCTTCCAAGGAGATTACCGGCGAGCAGGAAGTTCATGCCCGGCATATCCTGGTCGAGACCGAGGACGAGGCCAAGGCGGTCAAGGCCGAGCTGGACAAGGGCGCCGATTTCGCCGAGCTCGCCAAGAAGAAATCCAAGGATCCGGGCGCCTCCGACGGCGGCGATCTCGGCTTCTTCACCAAGGACCAGATGGTGCCGGAATTCTCCACGGTGGCTTTCGCGCTCGAGCCCGGCAAGATCTCCGATCCCGTCAAGTCGCAATTCGGCTGGCACGTCATCAAGGTCGAGGAAAAGCGCAAGCGCAAGGCGCCGGACTTCGCTCAGGTCAAGGGCCAGATCGAGACCTATGTGGCGCGCAAGGCGCAAGCCGATTACGTCGGCAAGCTGCGTGAGGCCGCCAAGATCGAACGCCTGGACAAGACGGCGGAGACCGCCAAGACCGACGCCAAGCCGGACGCGGCCAAGGACCCGGCCAAGCCCGTCGACTCCAAGATGGCGCCGGCGAAGAAGTAAATCGCTTTTTTTCCCTTCTCCCCGCCAGCGGGAGAAGGTGGCGAGCATCTTGCGAGCCGGATGAGGGGCTCTCTCCCCCGAACTCGCGCAAGCGGCGAGTACCCCTCACCCGACGTTCGCGCTTCGCGCGAAAGTCGACCTCTCCCCGCATCCGCCTTCGCCCGAAGGCGGGCTTCGGCGGACAAGAGCGGGGAGAGGTGATACAGAGCGCTTCCTTTGCTCTTGTTGCCGGAAGCCCTCATGTCATCCGCCGTCTCCCCTAACGCCCCGACCGAAAATCCCGACATCCCCGCGATCGCGGGCGTGAAGCTCGCCACCGCTGCCGCGGGCATCCGCTATAAGGGCCGCACCGACGTGCTGCTCGCGATCCTGGACAAGGGCACTTCGGTTGCCGGCGTGTTCACCCAATCGAAATGCCCGTCGGCGCCGGTGGAATGGTGCCGCGCCAAGCTCAAAAGCGGTAAAGCCCGCGCGCTGGTGGTCAATTCCGGCAACGCCAATGCCTTCACCGGCAAGACCGGGCGGCAAGCCACTGCGCTGACCGCCGCACTTGCCGCCAAGGCCGCCGGCTGCAGCCCGAATGAAGTGTTCCTGGCTTCCACCGGCGTGATCGGCGAGCCGCTCGACGCCACCAAGTTCGACGGCGTGCTCGCCACACTGGCGGAGTCTGCTGCGCCCGGCGACTGGATGAACGCCGCCAAGGCGATCATGACCACCGACACCTTTCCGAAGCTCGCGACCGCGACCGTCAAGCTCGGCAGGGCCAACGTCACCATCAACGGCATGGCCAAGGGCGCCGGCATGATCATGCCCGACATGGCGACCATGCTGTCGTTCGTGTTCACCGATGCGCCGATTTCGGCAAGCGCACTGCAATCGCTGCTGAGAGGCGGCGTCGAGGACACCTTTAACGCCGTGACCATCGATGGCGACACCTCGACCTCGGACACGCTGTTGGCGTTCGCGACCGGCACGGCTGCCGCGAACGGCGCGCCGAAAATCAGCCGCGCCGGCGATCCGCGGCTGAAGGCTTTTGCAAAGGCCTTCTACGCCGTGCTCGCCGATCTGTCGGAACAGGTGGCGCGCGACGGCGAAGGCGCACGAAAACTGGTCGAGATCATTGTCGAGGGCGCGGTGTCGAAAAAATCGGCGCGAAAAATCGCGATGTCGGTGGCGAATTCGCCGCTGGTAAAGACCGCGATCGCCGGCGAGGATGCTAATTGGGGCCGCGTGGTGATGGCGGTCGGCAAGGCCGGCGAGCCCGCCAACCGCGACAAGCTTTCGATCTCCTTCAACGGCATTCGCGTCGCCAAAAGCGGTGCGCGCGATCCATCCTACAACGAGCAGGAAGTCTCGGTCGCGATGAAGAATCCAAAGATCCAGATCAGGATCGGATTGGGCCTGGGCAAAGGCCGCGATCGGGTGCTGACCTGCGACCTCACCAAGGAATATATCGCGATCAACGCCGATTACCGCTCCTGAACCAGCGACGCATGGCCGACGTCAAACTCACTCTGGTGGTTGCCTGCGCGCTGGTCGATACCGACAAGCGGGTGCTGATCGCGCAGCGGCCGCAAGGCAAGACGCTCGCCGGCCTGTGGGAATTTCCCGGCGGCAAGGTCGAGCCCGGCGAGCGGCCGGAGGCGACCTTGATCCGCGAGCTGCATGAAGAGATCGGCATCACCGTCGCAGAGGCGTGCCTCGCGCCGCTCACCTTCGCAAGCCACGCCTACGACAGTTTTCATCTCCTGATGCCGCTTTACATCTGCCGGCGCTGGGAAGGCAGCGTGACCCCGCGCGAGGGCCAGAATCTGGCCTGGGTCCGCGCCAACAAGTTGCGCGACTATCCGATGCCGCCGGCGGATATTCCGCTGATTTCGCATCTGATTGATTTGTTGATGTGAGCTTGCGTTCCCCGGATGCTGCGCAGCGCGCCGCGCTTGCGGCGTGATGCGTTGCTGATCCGGGGTCCGTGTGGCGGCATCGAGGTGGGTCCCGGCTCTGCGGCGCGCCGCTGAAGAAGCGCTCCACCGCGTCCGGGACACGATCAATCCCGTTTCGGCGCCTTCTTCACCGCCTCTTCGAGGCTCGCCGTCGCCGACCCCCTCCGCAGCGGCTTTGGCTGACTTTCATGCGGCGCCCAGCCCGACAGCCAGATCACGTCGAAGGTCGCACGGATACGGCCGTCGGCATCGGCAAAGCGTTTTGCGTAAATCTGCGCCATCCGCAGCATGGTGGCGCGGCGGGTAGGTAGCCGCCGCCGCTCGAGGAGAACATTGCTCGCGCCCATGCGCCGCAAATCGGCCATCAGCGCGAACGCGCTGGCATAGCGCACCACGACGCGATCGACGTCGGTGACGGGCAGTGCGAGGCCTGCGCGCTGCAACAGCGAGCCGACGTCGCGTAGATCGGCAAACGGCGCGACACGCGGCGAGACGCCTCCTTCCAGTTCTGCTTCCGCCGCGGCAAAGCATTGCCGTAGCTCGTTAAGCGTATCGCCGCCGATCATCGCCGCCAGCAACAGCCCGTCGGGCTTTAGCGCGCGGCGGATCTGCGCGAGCACGCCGGGCAGATCGTTGACGAACTGAAAGGCGAGCGCGGAGATCGCAAGATCGAGCTGCTCGGGCCGAAACGGCAGAACCTCCTGCGCCGCGTCCTGCAGATCGATGTGGGTGAAGGACTTGAATCGATCGCCCAGCGGTTTTCGCAAGGCATCGCCGGGCGTCCAGATATCAGCAACATCGGCAAAATCCCGCTTCACCGCGGCGAGCCGCTCTTCCATGTCTTCCGCCACGCGGTCGAGCAGGAATGTCGCCGGCCCCTGTATCAGCGCACGCCGCTGCCGCGCCTGCAACAATGCGCGGTCGAACAGATTTGGCGCAGCGGTCGGGTTCGCGGTCATGCTGGTTGGTTACGCCGATCCCGCCACATCTGGCAATCCGGTGCTTGAGCATCGCGCGCCCGGCCGCTAGCCTCACTAACATGGAAGCCGAAATCGCCCCATCCCGCTCCATTTCCCACCATTTGCGCGGCGCGCTGAATTCGTGCCGCGGTGCGTGGAGC
>JBATYU010000438.1:0-1546 GCA_049674245.1 Bradyrhizobium sp.
CGTCGCTTGATAGCGCGGCTCACACGTTTTGGAGTAAGTTAATTCACCTTGCGAAAAACCATCCGTTTCATTTCCGCGAGGCCGCGATAGCCCTCCGCCAGCTTCAACAAGTTCTCTTTCTCCGACCCGTTTGGTAAGGCGGCAGCGTCCTGACGCAGTGCTTCAGCGAGTTCGTCGCACTCGCGGACCGTCAAATGTTCGTCTTGCATCCCGGCCTCAGGCAATCGATGAATATTTTCGATTTCCAACAATTTATGGCCCGGGGCGTTCCCGGATGGTTTGTTGATACCGCGCCAAGGCTTAATCTGTCACATAAGTGTCGCTTGCACTATGCAACTACGGCACGGTTCAAACGTTGCTGCCGTTTTTGCATAGTCCTTGCCGATTTTGTTCACGAGAATAGGGCGTATTCTCACGCCCGGCGCGCGAGCCAAGCAACGCCTAGTGGAGATAGAAAAGTGGCTTGGAGCAAAGTCCTCACTTTCACCGATCCATTTCAGTATACGGCGGCCGTTCGTGCCGCCGATATGCAAATATTTCCGACCGCGAAAGGGGAATTTCGAGCCGAGCTGACGCAAGTCACAATGAACGAATTGTGGATGCAGCGCTTTAACGAAAATTTGCCACGTGTCCACAAAGGGGCGGCAAGGCCCGGTCGCAGAGTATTCAGCTTTCTGACCGAAGATCAGCCGGAGGTGCACAACCGTGGCGGGCTATTGTCGCTGGGCGAACTATGCGCCGACGACCACGAAATGCAGCACGCAATAACCACGGGGAACTACCGCTTCGGATGCATGTCTCTTAGACCCGAGGAGTTTGCTGCGGCGTGTAAAGCGATAGTCGGTTGCGAATTTGATACAGAGCGCAGCACACGCTTCATGCGACCAAACCCAGACATCATGCAGCGATTGCTCAAACTACATCAGATGGCCGGCGGCTTTGCCAAGACCATGCCCGAGCTTTTCGAGCTTCCAGAAGTTGTTCGGGCACTCGAGCAGCAATTGATCCACGCCTTGGTCAGATGTTTGACTGACGGCAATTTCTCGACAATGAAGGGCGGCACACTACGCCACAAGGTTATCGTCGCACGGTTCGAAGAGTTCGTGGAAGCGAACCCAAACACACCCTTGTATCTAACTGAAGTTTGTGCAGCCGTCGGCGTAGCGGAACGCACCCTCAGAGCCGCCTGCGAAGAACACGTTGGAATGGGACCTATCCGTTACCTCACCTTACGGAGAATGCACCTTGTCTATCGTGCGCTGGTGCGA
The DNA here is from genome assembly GCA_049674245.1 of Bradyrhizobium sp. Lineage (GTDB taxonomy): Bacteria > Pseudomonadota > Alphaproteobacteria > Rhizobiales > Xanthobacteraceae > Bradyrhizobium. The sequence continues at coordinate 1,269 of JBATYU010000438.1, forward strand.
ACTGCTCCTTCCACGGCAACGGTAACGCAAGTCGCCACCGACCACGGTTTCTGGGAGTTGGGGCGCTTCGCGGTCGCCTATCGCGAATTGTTCGGCGAGTCGCCGAGGGCAACTTTGCAGCGACCGCCGGATCACCGGCCGGTAAATATAAATCGCCCGTCGTCGATTACAGTCTAAGTTGCGGCCACGTCGAATGACCGTTGTGGGTCAAAAGGCGAAATACTCACTCCGAGTAGATGTTTTCCGCTTTTCCCTCGAAACCGGACATCGCCCAATGG
>JBATYU010000439.1:0-2193 GCA_049674245.1 Bradyrhizobium sp.
GGCCACTCATGCCGGGCATGTTGCGCGATGAAAACATCTTTCAGGTCCACGCCAGCGGCTACAAGAATCCGGATCAGCTACCGCCGGGCGCGGTGCTGGTGGCCGGCGCCGGCGCTTCCGGCGCGCAGATCGCCGATGAGCTGTTCCGCGCCGGCCGCCGCGTCTTTCTCTCGGTCGGCCAGCACCACCGTCTGCCACGCAGCTACCGTGGCCGCGATCTGGTCTGGTGGTTCGCCGACACGGGCGTCGACAACGTCCCGGTCGAGCTGCGCGCAGGGTCGCGGCTGCCGCCTGTCCTCACGGGCGCCTATGGTGGCTACACCATCGACTTCCGCGGCTTTGCAGCCGATGGCATCATTCTGCTCGGCCGGGTGCAGGCGGCGCGCGACGGTGTGATCGACATCGCGGCAGATCTCGCCGAAAGCCTCGCCACCGGCGATACCGGTTATACGACCTTCCTCGACATGGTCGATGCCCACATCAGGCAACGCGGGCTCCGGTATCCGGAAGACCCCGCCGCGCGCGCGACATTGCCCGATCCCGCCTGTGTCGCCGAGCCGTTGCGGCGGCTCGACCTTCGCGCCGAGGGGATCGGCGCGGTGATCTGGGCGACCGGATACGGTCTCGATTTCGGCTGGGTCGAAATCCCGGCCTTCGATCCACGCGGTGAGCCCCTGCACCGCCATGGCGTCAGCGAGATACAAGGGCTTTATTTCCTCGGCCTGCAATGGCTGTCGAGAATGAAATCGGCGTTCCTGTCCGGGGTTGGCGACGATGCCGCCGTACTCGCCGACCACATCGCCGCGCGCGGCTGAGGCCGGCGCAAAATGAAAAATCCGCAGATGTGAACCAGTTCACATTCCGCGCGGCGGAAACATGGTCCCCTGACTTCGCGCTCTAAACGGGGACTAGCTAAGATGATCTTCTCCTATAACGGTTTCGATATCGAATCCTTTGAGGCTGGCAAAGGCTTGTGGCACGCCCGCATCAAGCGGGCCGACCAAAACCCCGTCGTGATCGACGGCGTGTTGTTTCCCACCCTCGAGGTCGGCTTCGCGTGGTCCGATCCCGATGCCGCGATCGCCGACGCCAAGGTCCACATCGACCACATCAGGCAGCGCTAGGTGTGAGCTTTCAGGAGGTTGTCCATCCGGTCCTGAACGAGGAAGCTGAAGTTGTCGAAGCTTTAGCCAATCCCCGGAGGACCGAATGGACACCCACAAGAATGCGCCTCTGACGCCAAAAGGTCGAGAGGCCATGGTGCGGAGCGTGATCGAAGGCGGGCTTACGAAAGCTGCAGCCGCGCTCCAGTTCCACGTCTCAGCGAAGACGGTCGCCAAATGGGTCGAACGCTTCCGCGCGGAAGGCGTAGATGGGTTGCGTGATCGCTCCTCACGGCCCCTTTCATCGCCAAGCCAAACCCTGCCTGCCACATGCGCTGCAGTCGAGACGTTGCGCCGGCAACGTTACATCGGCAAGCAGATCGCGGCCGAGGTCGGCATCTCTCCGGCGACCGTCAGTCGTATCCTGAAGCGATTGGGATTGAACCGGTTGCGCGATCTCGAACCGGCCGAGCCGGTGCGACGCTATGAGCGTGAACATCCCGGCGAGTTGATCCACATCGACATCAAAAAGCTCGGCAAGTTCAACCAGGTAGGCCATCGTATCACCGGCGATCGAACCGGGCAGAGCAACCTGCGTGCCCGCGGCGAAGGACCTGGCTGGGAATATGTCCACGTCTGTATCGACGATGCTTCCCGTATCGCCTTCAGCAAGGTCATGAAGAGCGAGCGACAAGGCTGCGCCGTGGCCTTTCTCAAGGCCGCGATCGCTTACTACGCAAGCCTGGGCGTCAAGGTCGAGCGGGTGATGACTGACAACGGGTCCTGCTACAGATCCATTGCTTTCCGCAAAGCCTGCAAGCGTCTCGGCCTCAAGCACATCCGCACCAAGCCGTATACGCCGAAGACTAACGGCAAGGCCGAACGCTTCATCCAGACCAGCCTGCGCGAGTGGGCCTATGCCCGCGCTTACAACACCTCAAAAGAACGAGCCGCCGAGCTGCCGAGATGGCTTCACCGCTACAATTGGCACCGGCCCCATGGCAGTATCGGCTCGATGCCACCGATCAGCAGACTCGCTCTAACCAGGAACAACCTGTTGAGGCTCCACAACTAGCTACGCTACGCCGGC
>JBATYU010000440.1:0-4422 GCA_049674245.1 Bradyrhizobium sp.
CTCGAACATCGCGTACGCCTACATGTCCGCGCAAACCATGGTGCACATCCTTCAGCAATGCGGCGACGATCTGACCCGGGCCAACGTCATGAGGCAGGCCGAGAGTCTGAAGGATTTTGAGCTTGACCTTATGTTGCCCGGTATCAAGGTCAACACGTCGTCGACAGATCACTACCCTATCCAGCAAACCCGGATGCACAGATTCGATGGCACTCGCTGGCAGGGTTTCGGGCCGATCCTGGAGCTCGACTGAGCCGAGGCATAAAGCCCGAAGCACTTCTTGCGCTTTGACCGCAAATTCGGCCGCGCAAGAGAGTTCCATTCCGGCTGCGCCGGCTTGCTCGGCGCTCCTTCTGGTGCTCCGCCGCGGCACATTGAGGAAATGCTCATATGAAAGCAACACTGGCTGGAAAGACGATCTTCATCAGCGGTGGCTCCCGTGGAATCGGGCTCGCCATTGCCATGCGCGCGGCACGTGATGGAGCCAACGTCGCGATCGCGGCCAAGACTGCAGAACCGCACCCGTCGTTGCCCGGGACGATCTACACCGCGGCTCGACAGATTGAGGACGTCGGCGGACGCGCGCTGCCGCTCGTCTGCGATATCCGCGACGAGGAGCAGGTCGAGGCGGCCGTGGCTACGACTGTCAAGCAGTTTGGGGGCATCGACATCTGTCTCAACAACGCCAGTGCGGTACGGCTGACGGGAATTCTCGACACGCCCGTGAAGCGCTACGATCTGATCAATGGCGTCAATACCCGCGGCACGTTCCTGGTGACGCAAAAATGCCTGCCGCATCTTCTCGTCGCCAAGAACCCTCATATTCTTACGATTTCGCCGCCGCTCCACATGGAGGAGCGCTGGTTCGCGCCGCATGTCGCTTATTCAATTGCGAAATTCGGCATGAGTCTGGTGACGCTCGGCGTCGCCGGCGAGTTTCGCGGACGCGTTGCCGCCAACGCGCTTTGGCCGCGAACGGCCATCGACACGGCCGCGATGACTGAGTTCAAGTCCCATCTCGATATCGGCCGGCTGCGCTCACCTGAGATCATGGCAGATGCCGCCCATCTCATCCTTACGTCGGATGCAAGGACCGTGACCGGCAATTTCTTCGTCGACGATGAGGTGCTTGCCGCCCACGGCATCACCGACCTCAGTCGCTACAATCCGCCTGATGTTGCCGACATTGACGTTACGCCCGACCTGTTCGTGCCGAGCCTTCGAGAACTTGCAGGGAGAGGCAAATGAGCGATGGTCGGACACTGCTACGAAGAAGCGGCGCTTTTGGTTCGTCTGGAACTGCGCAGCTTCGGCTCGGGTATGCCGCTCTCGGCAACCAGCTCCCGAGAACGCGCGATCAGGCCTGGCGCGAGAGCATCATCGACACCGAGCAAGCGCAGGCTAACCCGCGCGAAACGTTCCTCATGTTCGGCAATATTTCCCGTGTCCGCGAGCGCGGTCAGTTCTGCGATGAGAAGCCACGGGTAAACCCTCAACCAGTTTTCATGGCCGCCGGCCGGCCGCAACACTCCCGCCTCAACCGCCTGGCGCTCGAACGACCTCATGAACGGGGTAGCTACCTTGTAGAACTCGTCGACGAAAACGTGCGGGCGGCCGAGCAGCCAGCGGATTGCGGGGTCCTGCCACAGCGTGCGCATGATCACCCGTGCGCCGACGCAGGGAAGCAATTCGACGCGCTCCGCCCTTTCCAGGATGCTGCCGGTCCGGTCCGCGACCCGTTGCAGCGACGCTGCGACCAGCGCGCCGACGATCTCGTCGGTCGACTTGAAGTGATTGTAAAACGAGCCATACGCGACGTCCGCCTGCTCGGTGATGTCGTTGACGGTCGCGCCGTCGATTCCCTTGCGCCGAAAAACCAGCTCGGCCGCGGCCAGGATGGTTTCGCGTGTCCGTTGGCGTCGGCGCTGATTGCGATTCGCAGTTGCGGGTGTCTCGCCCTTGATGATCTTGGTCGCCATCTAAACTCTGAACAGCCGCAACCGGCCAACAGACCCGACGCGTTTGCATCGCGAAAGCAAGGTGAATCCGATTCTCATTTCGAGACCCTAGCATTATTGTCCCCGCGGGTCGATTCCCATTCAATTATGGATGATGTGTCATTGCTGACATGCAGTTCTCGACTGGGGGCCCGCCAGGCGATCGGGGCGCCGCGGCCGCGCCAGTGAGAGTTGCCGCACCCCAATCAGCGGAGGACATCTGATGAGCCAGGCAGGCATCACCAACGGCGAGGACAACTTGGTCATGCGATGGGCGAGGGCTTGGAGCACGCAAGACGCGCCGTCGTTTCTGAGCCTCTTCGCCCAGGATGCACATTATTGCGACGTCGCTTTGGACAAAGTGTTCCGCGGACAAGAGGCCATCAAGGCCTTCTTCGAAGGCACGTTCACGACATTCCCGGACTTCAAAATGGAAATAGGGCGCAGCGCTGTAACCACGGACGCGGCGGCCGGTGAATGGATCATGTCCGGTACTTTTCTGGGAGAGTCGTTTGGCGAACCCCCGACTGGAAAGTCGTTTCGGGTCCAAGGCTGCTGCTTCATGAAGCTGCTCGACGGGCGAATCGTCGAACACAGGGACTATTGGAATCCGGCGATGTTTGACCGGCAGGTCAAGATCTAGTCCCGGAACGATGCCTCACCGGTATGATGCTGTCGAAGGATGCGCATTCGAGATATCAGCTTGCTCAACTCAATATTGACTAAATGTCATTATTGACAGATCGTACAAGATATGATTTGTTGGCGGGAGTGAAGAGCGCGCTGGTCGAGGCGGCAAGGCGCGCAATCGCATAACAGCGCAGTCGGGGAGGAGAGAATGAAGCACGTCGGCCATTTCATCGCCGGTGAACTATTCCCGGCAGACAGCGGTTCGCAGATCTTCAATCCGTCGAGTGGAAAGCCCACCGCCATTGCGGCGATCGCGACCTCGGCCGAGGTCGATCGAGCCGTCGCTGCCGCCCGTGCTGCCTTTCCGGCCTGGTCTTCGCTGGGGCTGCAAAATCGCGCGACCGTCATGCTCGATCTGCGCGCTGCACTGAAGGGTGCCCGTGATGAGCTCGTCGACATCGTCGTTGCCGAGCTCGGCAAGACGCGCGCGGATGCCGGCGCCGAGGTGGATCGCGCCATCGAGGTGCTGGGCCAGTTGGCGTCGATCGGAAGCTGGTACGGTGGCGCCTTCAGCCCGGGCGTATCGCGTGGCGTCGACGCGATGGAGGTTCGCTTTCCCATCGGCGTGGTCGCAGCGATCAGTCCCTTCAACTTCCCTGTGCTGATCCCCGTCGTGCAAAGCGCGATGGCGCTGGCGTGCGGCAATACCGTTGTTCTCAAGCCAAGCGACCGTGATCCCTCGGCTACGCTCCGCCTCGCCGAGATTTTCTTCCGCGCGGGCCTGCCGCGAGGCGTCCTCAACGTGCTGCTCGGCGGCAAGGCAATTGTCGACCGTTTGGTCGAGCACCCCGACGTCGCCGGCGTCAGCTTTGTTGGCTCGACGCCTGTGGCAAAGGCCATTCGAATCGCCGGCGTCAACCGCAACAAGCGGGTGCAGGCGTTTGGCGGCGGCAAAAATCACATGGTCGTCCTGCCGGATGCCGACCTGGATCTTGCGGCGGATGCAGCTGTGTCCGCTGCCTATGGTGCGGCAGGGCAGCGTTGCATGGCGGTTTCCGTGGTGGTCGCTGTCGGAGAAATTGGTAACGCGCTGGTCCAGAAGATCAGGGAACGGCTGGCCAGGTTGCGAACAGGTGATCCTTCCGAAGCCGGTACCGAGGTTGGACCGCTAATCACCGCGGAAAGTCGCGATCGTATCGTGTCCTATCTCGCGAATGCCGCATCTGAAGGTGCCTCGGTCGTGGCCGACGGTCGCGGCGTGGCGACGAACGGGGATGGATGGTATCTCGGCCCGAGCCTGGTGGACCACGTGCGCCCCGGGATGGCGGTGCATTCCGATGAACTGTTCGGCCCGGTGTTGTCGGTCGTTCGTGCCGCCAGTTACGAAGACGCCGTTGCGATCATCGCGGGGCACCCGCTCGGTAACGGGGCGGCGATCTTTACCAATGATGGCGGGCTCGCCCGCCGCTTCGTAGACGAAGTCGAGGCTGGTCAGATCGGCATCAACGTGCCGATTCCATTTCCCGTATTTTTTCATAACTTTGCCGGCTGGAAGGACAGTGCCTTCACCGAGACAAAACTGTTCGGTCCGGGCGCAATTGCGTTTCACACGCGAACCAAGACAGTCTCGGCTCGCTGGCCCGGCGCCAACCCCACCAAAGTCGATCTCGCCTTTCCGACATCGAACTAGGTATCGGAGCCCGACACCATGCGATTTGTTGGCTACGTCAAATCCGGCGGGCGCGATCCGCAAGATCGCATGATGGGAATCGCGATCGACGACAGGGTCGCGCCG